>CALKNZ010000038.1 GCA_938091995.1 uncultured Luminiphilus sp.
AAATGCCGGTAGGCCGCCTGCGTTACCATGCGACCGCGAGGGGTGCGCAGCAGGTAACCCTGCTGAATGAGATAAGGCTCGAGCACATCTTCCAAAGTACCGCGCTCCTCGGATAACGCTGCTGCCAAACTGTCCACCCCAACAGGACCGCCCTCAAACTTCTCGATAAGCATAAGCAAAAGTCGGCGATCCAGGTGGTCAAGGCCCAGTTGATCGACATTGAGCATGTCCAACGCCTGCTGAGCAACCAATTCGGTGACCTTGCCGTCTGATTTAACCTCGGCATAGTCTCGGACCCGACGCAACAGGCGGTTAGCAATACGCGGGGTTCCCCGGGCGCGTCGCGCCATCTCCCGGGCCCCTGAATCATCAACCGGGATTTCTAGCAACCTCGCTGATCGGGCCACAATTTTTGCCAAATCGTCGACTTCGTAAAACTCTAGACGCTGTACGATGCCAAAGCGATCCCGCAGCGGCGAGGTTAAAAGACCCGCTCGAGTTGTTGCTCCCACCAGTGTAAACGGGGGTAGGTCGAGCTTAATAGATCGAGCCGCAGGCCCCTCTCCGATCATAATATCCAGCTGGTAATCTTCCATAGCGGGATAAAGGATCTCTTCGACGTAGGGACTTAGCCGATGAATTTCATCGATAAACAAGACATCGCCCGGCTCAAGATTAGTCATGAGGGCGGCAATATCGCCTGCCTTCTCAAGGACCGGACCACTCGTCGTTTTTAGCGCAACGCCCATCTCGTGGGCGATAATACTCGCAAGGGTTGTCTTCCCCAGACCGGGAGGGCCAAAAATAAGCGTGTGGTCGAGAGGCTCACCGCGCTGTCTTGCGGCTGTAAGAAAGATTTCCATCTGCTCGCGCACGACCCGCTGCCCCAAATATTCCTCCAGGGTTTTAGGCCGAATTGCGCGATCCAGCTGCTCATCAGCGCGGACTCCGGGTTCCGGAGCGATTAATCGGTCCGTCTCGATAGTCATCGATTTCCCTTAGGCGCTGACGCCTTTAAAGCCCGACGAATAAGCTCTTCGCTGGATTCGATCGTGTCATCGTCAACTGCCGCAACGAGCCGCGATGCCTCGGGGAGTTTGTAGCCCAATGCAACCAATGCTTGCTCGGCTTCGGTACGGCTATCCATCGCCGGCGCGGCTGACAGCATTTGATTCTGAGCCCCGGGTATTGCAGGGGACAGCTCCTCTAGCCATTTACCCGCCTTATCACGCATCTCCACCAGCAGTCGCTCTGCGGTTTTACGCCCCACTCCCGGTAACGCCACCAAAGTGGCCACATCATCGCGTTGCAAGCATTGGGCAAAAGCCCGAGCATCGAGGCCCGACAACAGCGCCAGAGCAAGCTTTGGTCCGACCCCACTGACCTTGATCAACTCACGAAAAAGCCGTCGATCGGCCTCCTCTCTAAAACCATATAGCAGCTGAGCATCTTCCCTCACCACAAAATGGGTCAGCAGCGTGACTTCCTCTCCCACCTCGGGAAGATCAAACAGTGTGGTCATAGGGACTTGTATCTCGTACCCAATGCCACCCACGTCTAGAAGCAGTTCAGGGGGCCGCTTTACAATGAGGCGTCCGCGTAAATACCCTATCATAAGGTCATCTCAGCGAGACCGACCACGGCTTCGCACCGTGGCAGGAACATGTTGTAAAGATTGACTCGAGTGCAAATGACACAAAGCTGTCGCCAGCCCATCAGCCGCATCCTCTTTAGGTGCAGCCGGTAGTTTCAACAATATTTTCACCATATGTTGTACCTGCTCTTTACTCGCTGCCCCGGTACCAACAACGGCTAACTTGATTTGACGTGCAGCATATTCATACACGTCCATGCCTCGGTTAACGCAGGCCGCCATCGCAGCGCCGCGAGCATGCCCAAGTTTCAGTGCGGCATCGGGGTTTCGCGCCAAAAACACCTGCTCGATAGCCAACTCGTCGGGGTCGAATTCGTCAATAATGCTGTTAAGTGAAGAAAATAGCACCCCCAGCCGAGGCCCCAAAGGCTGGTCGACTGGCAATCGAATAATGCCGCTGGTTACATAAACAGCGGCCGTCCCTTGCGTCCTGATGACGCCGAACCCAGTTTTTCTCGAGCCGGGATCGATACCCAGAATCGTGGCCATGGCAACTCCCTTGTCGCTGACTGCATTCTGACTGAAACCAAGCCCAACGTCACAGAAACGTGACCTTTAACTGCTATTCGCTTTTAGCCACGTCCGCACGACGCAATTTGATGCTCAACTCCCGAAGTTGCGCATCACTGACACGCCCAGGGGCCTCGGTCATCACACAAGATGCCGTTTGAGTTTTAGGGAAGGCGATCACGTCTCTAATCGATTGCCCACCCACCATCAGTGTCACCAATCGATCAAGGCCGAACGCGAGACCACCATGGGGTGGTGCCCCGTACTGCAAGGCTGTTAGCAAGAAGCCAAACTTTTCTGCAGCCTCAGCAGGATCAATACCCAAGACATCAAAAACAGCCTGCTGCATATCCGGGCGGTGTATTCTTATTGAGCCACCTCCAAGTTCAGACCCATTGAGCACCATGTCATAAGCTCGGGATAAGGCCTCTGATGGACTTTCTCGCAACGCAATCTCATCACATGACGGCGCGGTAAATGGATGATGCAGGGGCGTCAATCCACCTTTGCCATCCTCTTCAAACATGGGGAAATCAACAACCCACAGAGGAGCCCAACCCGCCTCGACAAGACCCAAGTCTTCCGCCACCTTAAGGCGCAGAGCCCCGAGAGCTTCATTGACGATCTTGCGCTTGTCAGCACCGAAGAAAATAATATCGCCATCTTTAGCCTCGAGCCGATCCATTAATTGATGGACGACCTCTTCAGGCATGAATTTAAGGATGGGCGATTGCAGACCCTCGAGACCCTTGGCCAGCTCATTAACCTTGATCCAGGCTAGCCCCCGTGCGCCATATACGCTGACATGACGGGTGTAATCATCAATTTCTTTTCGCGACAACTTAGCGCCACCATCAACCTTAAGTGCCGCAACACGACCGGATGAGTCCTGGGCGGGGCCGCTGAATACCTTGAACTCTACCCCTGACATTAAATCGTCAATAGAAACAAGCTCCAGCTTAATACGAAGATCAGGCTTGTCTGAACCGTAACGCTCCATAGCTTCATGCCATGTCATATGAGGGAAGTCACCGAGATCGACATTGAGGTGCTCGGTAAAAACCGATCGAACCAAACCCTCAGTCAAAGACATGATCTCCGACTCTTCCAAAAATGAGGTCTCCAAATCGATCTGGGTAAATTCGGGCTGACGATCGGCCCGCAAATCCTCGTCTCTGAAGCATCGAGCTATTTGGTAATACCGGTCAAACCCAGACACCATCAGCAGCTGCTTAAACAACTGTGGAGACTGGGGCAAAGCAAAAAAATCGCCTTCATGAGTCCGACTGGGCACCAAATAGTCACGCGCACCCTCGGGTGTAGCACGAGTTAGGATGGGCGTTTCAATATCGAGAAACCCGTGTCCGTCTAGATACTGGCGAATCGATGAGGTCAACCGAGCACGAAATATCAGATTGTTCTGCATTTCGGGCCGTCGCAAATCCATGTAGCGGAATTTCAGTCGAACGTCCTCGCCAACCGAATGATGTGCATCAAGGGGAAATGGCGGCGTCGCAGACTCGCTCAGCAGATCGATCTCTTTTCCCAGTATCTCTATAGATCCCGTTGCCATCGTGGGGTTGATAGTGGCCTCGCCGCGAGCACGAACGCGACCGGTGATTTTTAAAACATATTCACTGCGTACTCGGTCGGCTAGCGCAAACGCAGATTCGGTATCAGGGTCAAACACGACCTGTACGATCCCTTCACGGTCACGCATATCCAGAAAAATAACCCCGCCGTGATCACGGCGTCGATCTACCCAACCGTAAAGGGTTACTGTGTCATCGATATCCGATTCACTGACCAAGCCGCAATAATGTGTTCGCATACTATTTTCACCATGTCCCTACGGGGGTTTTAACGTCAGTTATGGGGTAGTCGTCTTACCCGACTGACCAGAGGGTTTTTTTGCTTCTCCAGATGCCCCAGACGAGCCCTCTGAGCTCGTCTTGGCACCGCCCTCACTTTTGCCGGCATTGGATTTGTCATCGGAACTGCTTCGAGCTTTATCGTCACCCGCAAGATTTTTCTGATTTCCGGTCTTGAAGTCGGTCTCGTACCATCCGCTGCCAGCCAATCTAAACGCAGGCGCGCTAACTTGCTTGCGCAAGGTCTCTTTCCCACATTCAGGGCAAGTTGTAAGCAGTGCGTCTGACAGCTTCTGTAAGGCTTCAAGCTGATGTGAGCAGTCACTGCACCGGTAGTCATAAATCGGCACGTTGGTGTCTCCCAGCAGGAACAGCTAATTTGTTCCGGGCAAATTGAGTTGAAATTAGAAACTTGTGAGGGTGCGGAGAGTACCGGAAAAGCACATCTGTTTAAACCAAAGTTGGCTCAGATTTCATCGAGAGGGGTTATTTTAACGTCTGCTTTCGGCCCGCAAGGGATACCGCTTATCGGCTGCCACCGGCAAACCCTAACCTTCGGTCTAGGTTGCGCAAGTCTTGAAATTCCCTCGGAGCCGAAGCTCCAAGGGAACAGCAGAAAAAGCCTACGAGTTGGCGAATTCCTTCATTTTCTTCAGAGGACGAATCTTCACCGCTGTACTGGCGGGCTTCGCCTTAAACATTGTCTCTTCTCCGGTAAAAGGATTGATACCCTTACGCGCCTTAACGGCTGGCTTGCGTACCGTCGTAATTTTCATCATGCCCGGGATTGTGAACTCCCCAGCACCGCGTTTTTTGATGCTACCTTCAATTAACGCGTCCATTTGCTGCATTACGTCAGAGACCTGCTTTTTAGTCAGACCGGTGTTATCAGCGATAGTGCCAACGATCTGGGTCTTGGTCATCTTGGTAGAGATGGCCTTCACTTTTGCAGGAGCCGCCTTGGCTGCCGGCTTTTTAGCGGGCGCCTTCTTGGCTGCTGCTTTTTTCTTTGCGGGTGCTTTCTTTGCTGCTGCTTTTTTGGTTGCCATGGGTCTTTATCACCTTTTAATTAGTGGTATGGAGACTGGGTAACCGACTTCAAAACCTTACTGATAAGGCTTCAAAGTGCAGTTCCGCAGATTCAACACGAGAATATGCTGTAAAACAAGGGGTTTTTTTCTAAAAACACGCAAAAACTCCTGTTTTTTTAGTGTTTTTTCCCGAGTACAAAGTTATGGCAAGTTCGCTTCCGCCCATAGCCGTCTCTACGTACAATTATGACCTTTGTTTTCGGAGTCGCACTATCATGCGTGCCAGTCAGTTTTTACTATCAACACTCAAAGAAACACCCGCCGATGCTGAGGTCATTAGCCACCAGCTCATGTTGCGAGCCGGCCTCATTCGACGAGTAGCAGCAGGAATCTACAACTGGATGCCGCTAGGGTTGCGTGTGCTCCGTCGTGTCGAGCAGGTTGTTAGGGAAGAAATGTGTCGTGCCGGCGCACTGGAAATTAGCATGCCGGTAGTACAACCCGCAGAACTTTGGCTGGAATCTGGTCGTTGGGAACAATATGGCCCAGAGCTAGCACGACTTCATGATCGACACGACCGGGACTTTTGCCTCGGACCCACCCATGAGGAGATCATTACGTCTCTCGGCCGTAATGAAATCAAAAGCTATAAACAGCTGCCTTTAAATTTCTTTCAAATTCAGACCAAGTTTCGCGACGAAATTCGTCCCAGATTTGGCGTGATGCGATCACGAGAATTTATTATGAAAGATGCTTATTCATTTCATACCGATCAAGCTTCTCTGGAACAAACCTATTGGCGCATGCATGAAGCTTACACGACCATTTTTACCCGGCTGGGACTCAATTTTCGGTCAGTTGAGGCTGACACAGGCTCCATAGGCGGCAGTCACTCCCACGAATTTCATGTCCTTGCAGATTCAGGGGAAGATGCCATCGCCTTTTCAGACACTAGCAATTACGCAGCGAATGTCGAGCTAGCACCCGCGCTAGCGATCGCCTCCGAGACGGAAATCGGTGACTCCTTGAAGTTTGCAACACCGGGGATCAAAACCATTGATGACCTTGTCAATCAAGCAGACATTGCCATTACCGAAACGATCAAAACTCTATTTGTGAAAGGCGAAGATGACGATATCGTTGCCTTGGTCCTCCGGGGTGACCATCGACTGAACAGCCTTAAAGCGGAGAAAATTACCGGCATTGTTTCGCCGATAGAAATGGCAGAAGAGTCTAGAGTCTTAGCCGTTGCTGGCGCAGGCTTTGGTTCTCTAGGCCCTGTTGGTCTCGATACCCGCATTATTGTTGATCAAAGCGCGGCAGCCCTTAACAGCTTTGTGTGCGGTGCCAATGAAGAGGGTTTCCACCTGAGGGGTGTTAACTGGCCCCGAGACGTGCCCAATTTTGAAATCGCCGATATACGCGACGCGGTTGCCGGAGATGCCAGCCCTTGTGGCGAGGGAAGTTTGGAGATTCGTCGTGGCATTGAAGTTGGTCATATCTTTCAGCTGGGTACCAAATACAGCGAAGCCATGAAGGCTGTAGTCCTCAATGAAGAGGGAAAATCTGTGCCGATGGCCATGGGATGTTACGGGATCGGCGTGACCCGCATTGTTGCCGCGGCCATCGAGCAACATCACGATGAACAGGGTATTGTGTGGCCTAAAGCCATGGCGCCCTTTGAGGTCGCTTTGGTACCGCTGAATATGGATAAATCAGAGGCCGTAGCAGCGGCCACTGAGGCACTTTACGAACAGCTCATGAGTTTGGGGGTGGAGGTGTTCATGGATGATCGTAAAGAGCGGCCCGGCGTTAAATTCGCTCAAATGGAGCTCGTTGGCATTCCAATACGCGTCACTTTGGGCGATCGGTCCCTCGCAGAGGGCAATATCGAGCTGCAAGAGCGCACCGGTGAACACAAGCAATTGATTCCAGTTGCGGAGGCTGCCAACGCTATCATCGCCATGATTCGAAGTGATTAATATCATCAGAGCCGGCCTACTGCTGTGCTTGTGGGGCTGGATTTCCCTTACCGCAGTAGCAAGCACTGACGAACGAACCGCCATGCGGGACTTTCTAGAGCAATCTATTGCCGGCGCTACCAGTTTCGAAGATCGCTTTGACGCAGAGGTTTGGCTGCTTGATATGCAGAACCGTCTTACGCCCTTCATGCCAGACGCACAGGAGCGGGTACAGTTTTTGACGCTGCTGCATCGGGAGGCGCTGGCAGCTCAATTACCTCCTGAGTTGGTATTAGCTCTTATTGAAGTCGAGAGCCACTTTGACCAATTTGCAGTATCTAGGGCTGGGGCGCAGGGATACATGCAAGTCATGCCCTTTTGGAAGGATGAAATTGGCAGGCCCGAGGACAATCTGACAGGCAGTGAGGTCAACCTGCGTTACGGCTGCAGAATTCTACAATTCTACTGGCAGCGAGAATCGGGGGACTTACATCGTGCGCTGGCCGCTTATAATGGCTCACTGGGTAGCCGCACCTATAGCGATAAAGTTTATCGCGCCTGGGAAAGTCGCTGGCGTACCGCGCCCCTTGACTGGTAGTTTGTCGACAGTCGTGCTGAGCGAGGGTAGCTTTACCTCACTAAAAGTACATTTAAAACGAGGGACTCGCGCAGCATGGTCGACCTGCAAGCATTTACTCGCTGGAATTCTGATCTCGCTAAAACAGTGGGCGCAATAGGTGGGGATGACTTCTTCAATCAGCTCTTCTCAGCTCTCGCTGATCAGGTCGCCCACATTTACCCTCAAATCTGGCTATACCATCGCGACCTGCCCCCCAGAGTGCTCTATCACGAGATACCCGCTCATGCCGTCGAGCTGCAGATTGACCGTTACCTTGAAGGGCCGTATCGGGAGGATCCATTTTATCAAATATCGATGAACAGTCCGCGCAGCAGCATTTACAAACTGGGTCGCCTAACGGGAAACACCTTTCAAGACAGCGGCTACTACCGTGATTACTACGGCGACACCGGCACCTGCGATGAGATTATTTTTCTAACGCGCCTAGACGATGGCAGCGTTGTGAACTTTTGTATCATGCGCAATGACAGTGACACCCCCTTCAACGATGAAGAATACAATTTGCTTTACAGCGTATCCGAAATTGTCGCATCGCTCATTCAGTCACACTGCCATCGGGACGACTTTGCAACCACCAACCTATTGCAACCGGGCCTCGACGCGCAAATAGACCTCGCGTTTCGAACCTTCGGACAGGATTTTGTCAGTCCACGCGAGCGCGAAGTCTTAGAACTCATGCTAAGGGGCTACGGGGCAGATACCTCTGCCGAGCGACTTTCAATCTCCCTTGAGACAGTACGGCGGCATCGAAAATCACTTTACAAGAAACTCGATGTATCTTGTCAGGCCGACTTATTTGCACTGTTTATCAATACGATGCCCTACATCGGCAGTGCGCTCGGCGGTGACCCTTTGTCGGTTTACATGAAATAGACCGCAAATCTTTGAACTGGCTCACAAAAATGGGCCTGGTATTGCCCTTTTTGGGGCATTGCCTGCTTAGGTGCAACACCTCAGACTTTCGCCTCTCCCTATAAAGCGGTGATACCCGTGCAACGCGAAGTCGACTTATTCCTGAAGGCCTATCCCTCTGTTGAAATGATTGAGGCACTTATTACTGACTGTAATGGTGTCGCAAGAGGTAAGTGGATTCCTCGGGGAAAAATACAATCTGTCTTGGACGACGGCTTGAAGCTACCCAAATCTGCGCTCGGGTTAGACATTTGGGGAAGAGACATTCCTGAGTTGGCCCATGCCAACGGCGATATTGACGGCTACTGCATGGCCGTTGAGGACTCTCTGAAGCCTGTCTTAACTCCCCGCGGTACCGATCAAGGGCAATTGATCATGACGATGACCGACGAAACCGGTGCCCCTTACATGGGTGACCCTAGGCAAATTCTTGCTAAGGTCGTGTCCGGATTTTCTGAGCGAAATCTAAAACCCTGCATGGCCGCTGAACTCGAGTTCTACCTGCTACCTGACCCCGGCCGTGATAAACCATTGCGGAGTGCCCTTGATAGCCTCGATACGTTGGGTGGCAATCTGTATGCACTGAATGAGCTCGATCATCATAGTGAGATGCTGGACCTTCTGCGGGAAACCTTCAAGACTCAGGATCTCCCTTACGAAGGTATTATCAAGGAATCTGCTCCGGCTCAATTCGAAATCAATATGGCCCATAGCGATGACGTTATGCTGATGGCGGATCAAATCATTCGCATGCAGCGCTGTATTCGCAGGGTTGCCAGCCAGTGCAACCTAATCGCCAGCTTTATGCCCAAGCCCTTGGACAATGAAGCAGGCAACGGGATGCATATTCACTGCAGCGTGCTCGAGGAGCGAGGGCTCAATATCTTCAATGACGGTAATGATGAAGGCAGTCCTTTACTAAAACAGGCCATCGCGGGATGTTTAGAGCTAATGCCAGACTCTATGCTGATCTTTGCACCCAGCTACAATGCCTATAGACGTTTCCAAGCGGGGAATCATGCCCCTACCGTTCCAACATGGGGCTATGACAATCGCACCACGGCACTTCGCGTTCCTTCGGGACCGCAGACCGCCTTGCGCATTGAGCACCGTGTTGCGGGTGCCGACGCTAATCCCTATTTAGTGATGGCGGTCATGCTAGCTGGCATTCTTCACGGACTGGAAAATAAAATGGAGCCCCCGGCGCCCATTGAAGGTAACGCCTGGGAGATGAAGCATGAAACTGCTGACCTTCCCTGCCTGATGAACGTAGCCGTGGAAAAATTTCTTAATTCACCCCTTATTGAAAAATATCTGAGCGCCGAATTTCAGCTACTCTTTGGAAAGACCAAAGAGCAAGAGCTGAATGAGTTTCAGCGACGCGTCACCGATTTTGAGATTGACAGCTATCTTCGGGGTTGACACCAAGGCTGATCCATAAAGCCGTTTTCCCGTATGATTCAGCATTAAACAACGCTTAGGGAATAGCCTCATGACCACTGCCTACGACTTTCAAGCTCATGCTGCCAATGGCGATACGATCAACCTAGAGGATTATCGAGGGCGCGTTTTGCTGATCGTCAACACCGCCTCCAAATGCGGCTTTACCCCACAGTATGAGGGGCTTGAAACGCTTCAAGCGCAATATCATGACAAGGGCTTTGATGTGCTGGCCTTTCCTTGTAACCAATTTGGTGGCCAAGAGCCTGGCAGTGAAGAGGAAATCGTAGAATTTTGCACCACCCGGTTCAGCTCTACTTTTCCTATCTTTGCAAAGATCGAGGTCAACGGCGCTGACACCCACCCCTTGTACAGCTGGCTGAAAGGGCAGGCGAAGGGCATCATGGGTACAGAGCGTATTAAATGGAATTTTACTAAATTCCTTATTAATGCTGAAGGCCATGTCGCCAAGCGGTATGGCTCGCAAACAAAACCCGCCGCAATTGCTAAAGATATTGAGGAACTATTGACCCTCTAGCAATGCCCCTTGATGCTCTTAGGCTTGAGGGCGCTTCCGACTGACTCGCGTCAACCACAAGGAAGATGCTATGCGATTAAGAGAACCGAGAATCGAGCCGCTTACCGACGACGCTATTGGTGATGATATTCGCAGCCAATTGGGCGAGCAGTTTACCAGCAACCCGATTCTTAACGTCTTTCGAACACTGGGAAAATCTTTAAAGGCTTATCGCCGCTTCATGGCGTGGGGTGGTTATATCCTGTCATCGGATAACGACCTTAATCCCCGAGATCGAGAGCTCGTCATTCTTCGTACAGGCTACAACTGGAAATCGGGATACGAGTGGGCACAACACGCTCGACTAGGACGTGCTTGTGGACTTAGCGAGGAAGAGATCAGTCGTATTAAAGCCGGCCCGATGGCAGCGGGGTGGAGCGATCGTGACCGCGCATTACTGGTGGCCACGGACGATCTCACCAGCAATGCCTTTATCAGCGATAGAAATTGGTCAGCCCTAGCAGGCTTTTCTGAAAAGCAGCGCATGGATCTGGTAATGACGGTAGGCCAATACACTCAGGTTTCGATGATGCTAAATAGCTTTGGCGTGCAGCTTGATCCTGGGTATACGTTGGACCCTGACTTGGATGGGCGACCATAAGCCACGATATATCCAGTCTGGCCGGCGCTTTGTAAAAACCATCGCGTTACAAAACCACCCCGTTTATGCGGTGAATGTAACCTGTCAGTGCTCCCGGGTTTCCCGAAACTGGATCTCTGGCCAACGTTCCTCCATGAGTGCCAGATTGACTCGGGTCGGCGCCAAATAAGTCAAATAGCCGCCGCCATCCTCAGAGAGGTTGTCCTCCGCCTTCTTGCGAAACTCTTCTAATTTTCTAGGATCTTCAGCCTCTATCCAGCGCGCGGTATAGACATTAATCGGCTCATAAATAGCTTCGACCTTGTATTCATCTTTTAACCGATAGGCCACCACGTCAAATTGCAGTTGGCCCACAGCCCCCACCACTAAATCGGTAGACATAATTGGCGAAAATACCTGTGTGGAGCCCTCCTCCGAAAGCTGCTGGAGACCTTTCTGCAGCGCCTTGAGCTTCATCGGATCTTTAAGCCGAATGCGCCTAAACAACTCGGGAGCAAAGTGAGGAATTCCCGTATAGCGAAGCTCCTCACCGAGGGTAAAGGTGTCCCCTATTTGAATCGTTCCATGATTATGAAGGCCGATAATGTCGCCAGATACTGCCTCTTCGACCAGTACCCGGTCACCGGCTTTAAATGTAACAGCGTCAGCAATTTTGACGTCTTTAGCCGCGCGAACATGGCGCATTTTCATACCTTTAGCATAGCGCCCCGAGCAAATCCGAACGAAGGCAATCCGATCGCGGTGTTTGGGATCCATATTCGCCTGAATTTTAAAAACAAATCCCGAAAACGGTTCTTCTGTGGCATCAACAAGGCGGGTTCGCGTTTCTCGAGGTAAAGGCTCGGGTGCCCATTCCACAAACTTATCGAGCATCTCCCGAACACCAAAATTACCCAGGGCTGTGCCAAAAAATACCGGTGTCAACTTGCCTTGAAGGAAGGCCTGCTGATCAAAGGGGTGACTCGCGCCTATGACAAGCTCAATTTCATCGCAAATGGCTTCGTATTCATCATCGAGAAGTGCCCTAGCCTCGGGAGAATTCAAGCCTTCGATTCGGGTGTCGGGAGGTAGTAACGCATTGTGACCGGACTCAAACACATGAATCACGTCATCGCGCAGGTCATACACGCCCTTAAAATGACGACCCATACCTATAGGCCAGTTCACCGGCGCACCCGCAATACCCAACACCGCCTCGATCTCGTCAAGCAACTCAATGGGGTCGCGAATGTCTCTGTCCATCTTGTTGACGAAAGATACGATAGGCGTATCTCTCAACCGACAGACGTTCATCAACTTGATTGTTCTATCTTCGACACCTTTGGCACCATCAATCACCATCAGGGCTGAATCAACCGCCGTCAGCGTTCTATAGGTATCCTCAGAAAAATCCTCGTGGCCCGGAGTATCCAGAAGATTCACCGTCCGATCTCTATAGGGGAATTGCATCACTGAGGAGGTCACGGAAATACCGCGCTCCTGCTCGAGGCTCATCCAATCCGAGGTTGCGTGCGGTCCCCGCTTGCCCTTGACCGAGCCTGCTACCTGTATCGCGTTGCCCAGTAACAGCAGCTTTTCTGTAATGGTCGTTTTGCCTGCATCGGGGTGGGAAATAATGGCAAAGGTGCGCCGAGCTTCAATATCGCGTTTTAAATCTGCCACGGTATCGGACATAGTGGTTCCTCCTGAAGCGCGGGATTATGCCAGTGCCAATGCACACCCGCCATGAAGACACTGCTGAAACCCTAACAAAGGCGCGGAAATACCAACAATCTCCGCCGAGAACCCCAAGACTCAGGTCGTAGGATGGGTAAACTCATGCTCCAAGCTGTCAAGCAGCGCTTGTCCAATGGCGTCTTTGTCCAGCGCGGTAGCACCCAGTAAAGTCGCCATTGAAATCACCTCAAGCCCAGCATGGCCACAGGGGTTAATCCGGCGGAAGGGCTCAAGGTCCATGTCGACATTTAACGAAACACCATGATAACTACAACCTCGAGATACCTTGAGTCCCAGAGCCGCTATCTTCCGCTCATCGACGTAAACACCCGGGGCCTTGGGGTTCGACTCACCCTTGATACCGTATTGGGCTAATTGTGCAATAACGGCGCGCTCAATAGCGGTCACAAGGCCCCTCACGGTGAGGCCACTCCGTCGAATATCGAGTAATACGTAGACCACCCACTGACCCGGCCCGTGGTAAGTCACCTGCCCTCCGCGGTCAATTTTTACAACGGGGATATCACCGGGAGCCAGTAAGTGGGACGCCTTACCCGCCACCCCTTGAGTGAATACAGGAGGGTGCTCGAGCAACCAGAGTTGGTCAGGGGTGTCCCCATTCCTATGCTGGGTAAAGGTCTTCATCGCTGCAAACGTTTCAGCGTAGTCAACAAGTCCTAAAAGGCGGCGCTCAATCACAGCTCATATCACCATCGAGACCCGGCCTGTTGCCATCAAATCCTGATGAAGCGCGGCCAGCTGCTCGGGGCCTGTCGCCTCGATGACCAGCGTTAAAGACAGAAACGTGCCACCCTTGGAAGGGCGGTGCTGAGTGAGAGTTCGATCGAAGCCCGGCGCATGGTGCTCAAAAACCGCATTAATAACGGCCTCAAAATCAGGGCCAGCCCGACCCAATACTTTAATGGGGTAACTGCAGGGAAACTCTATCTTTGGGGCTTCCGGTTCCATCGGTATTTCCTAGCAAGGCTTTAAGGATTGAATATCTGAGAGAGCCACAGCACAAAACCGTCCCAAATGCGCTTAAAGAATCCGGCTGCCTCGACACTCTGCAAAGCCTGCAGCGGTCTCTCCAGTAAAAGCTCCCCATCGAGATAGACCTGTAACTGACCTACAACATCACCTTTATTAAGGGGAGCCTGCAGCGGATCAGCGAAAGTTGCCCTAACTTCAGGCGTCGCCTGACTTCGAGGCACGACAACATTAATGGACTCTAACAAACCGCCATCTATCGTCTCTGCCTTACCTTTCCAGACACGGCTACTCCCGAGTGATTCGGCACCGGTGACGACTTCTAGATTTTGATAAAAGCGAAATCCGTAGTTCAACAGCGAGCGCGTCTCGGCCTTGCGGCTGCGCGTGCTGTTGCTACCGAGGACTACCGAAATGAGTCGCATACCCTCACGCTCGGCTGATGCCACAAGACCATAGCCCGCAACACTCGTGTACCCGGTTTTTAAACCATCAACGGAGGGATCCTCACGCAGCAGGTGATTGCGATTATGCTGGGTGATGTCGTTGTAGGTGTAAGACTGCTGTCGATACACACGATATCGATCGGGGTGGTCACGAATCGTCGCAATGGCGAGTGCACCCAGATCACGGGCGGTTGTAAGGTGTTCGGAATGGGGTAAACCGTGGGTGTTTTCAAAGTGGGTCGCAGTAAGACCTAGCTCCTCGGCATAACTGTTCATCAAGGCTACAAAGGCTTCCTCACTACCGGCAATGTGTTCAGCAATAGCAACCGTCGCATCGTTACCTGAGGAGATAACAATACCTTGCTCGAGCTCACCCACCGTTACCGTCTTGCCGGGCTCAATCCACATCAGAGAGGATCCCCGAAATTTAGGGTTCTGAGACCAAGCATTCCGACTGACGGTGACTTCATCATCAAGTGACAACCTTCCAGCGTCTACCTCTTCGGCAAGAATGTAAGACGTCATCAGCTTGGTGAGGCTCGCGGGGGGCAGGCGCGTATCGATATTGTGTTCTACCAGAACTTCCCCAGTAACAAAGTCCATGAGGAGATAGGCATCGGCATTGATCCCTGGTGGCGCTGGCACTAGGTTAATAGCCGTCGCAGAGACGTTGAAGAATAGAGCAAGTAAAGCAACTAAAACGGGGGTTTTCATGCGGTCGAGTAGCACCCTAGCAATAACAAGAGCGCTAATGGTATCAGTGACGCGGGACTAGTAGTAAAAATCGCAGCAAAAAGCCTGTGCCTAGGGTATAGGTTGTCCCTGCGGTAAACCGGCAGCACGCAACTGGCCTTGTGCCTCACGCAACGCTGCTGGATCATCAAAAGCCCCCAAACGAACGCGAAAAATCACGCCGGATTCCGTTGTCGCCGGTATAACCACAGCAGGCACAGTCACTACACGCTGCGCGTCCTGCGCCAACGCTGTGGCCGTAGCCTCGTTCATGAAAGCACCCAACTGCAAGGTCCGATGTGTATCGGCGACCTGACTACGAAGGTCTGACATACCCATGACCTCCACGGCATCGACGCGGACTCTGGCGGTGCCTTGATCAGCAAAGCCCAAACGCACCGCGGCACCGTAGGAAAGATCTATGATGCGATCAGGGTGGAAGGGGCCTCTATCATTAATTCTGACCACCATACTGGCTTGGTTCTCAAGATTGGTAACTCGCACAAAAGTCGGGATGGGTAAGGAGCGATGAGCCGCTGTCGGCTCATAAGCGCTGAAACGTTCGCCATTAGCCGTCGCACGGCCGTGAAATTTCAGCCCATACCATGATGCTTTGCCCTCTTCCGAGTAATTTTTTGCACTCTTTAAAACAGTATAGGTTTGACCATTTACCGTGTAAGGACTGGTATTCCCGGCACGGGTAATTGGCTCAGCATAGGGAATGGCGTCGGGCACAGCCCCGGGGGAGATCGGCGGTGGCGCACGGTCGCTAAATTCGACTGAACTTGCACAACCCCCCAATAAACTTAGGCCAAAGCCCAACCCAAGCAAAACCCTCAAACGCTTAGGCATCTGCCGCTAAGCTCTGTATCTCCTGACTCAGCTGCCAAACGCTTAAGGCATACATGGCACTATGGTTATAGCGGGTGATCACATAAAAGTTCTCCAGGCAAAGCCAATATTCGTAACCCTCAAGGCCCTCTAGACGTAATGGGGTCGCCATCAGGGATACATCCGTGGAACTTCGGGGTGCAAAGCCCTCCTCGGCCAGCTCTCCAACGGTCTTTGTCGGCTTAAGACCCGCCTCAAACAATTCGGAACTGTCACCGTCGTAATTGGCGGGCACAATCACCGGCGCCCCAGGTTGCCAACCGTGTCTAGCAAAATAATTGGCGACGCTGGCAATGGCATCGTCGGCATTGGTCCAGATATCGGCGACACCATCACCATCATGATCGACAGCGTAGGCGCGGTAACTCGAGGGCATAAATTGACCGTAGCCCATCGCCCCCGCATAGGAACCCTTTAGCGACAGCGGGTCTTGACCACTTTCGTAGGCCAAAACAAGGAAATTTTCGAGTTCACGCGTAAAGAACGGAGAACGTTTAGGATAATCAAAAGCAAGCGTTGCCAGGGCATCAATAACTCTGTAGCTCCCAGTGATACGACCATAAAAGGTTTCAACGCCAATGATGGCTGTAATGACTGACGCTGGAACACCTGTTTGATCACTGACTTTTGCGAGGGTATCCGCGTGCTGCTGTGCAAACACAACGCCCTCCTGCGCACGCTTGTCAGTCAGAAATATCTTACGGTAGTCGTACCATGGCTTGGTTTTTTCTGCAGGTCTGGATATCGCATCCAAAATACTCTGCTTACGCTCGGCTTGATCTAGGACCGCGGAGGCCCACTCGCGATCGACACCCTGCTCAACCACATGCATCAGGATGTCCTCACGTTCAGTTCGCTGCGAATATTCCCCCCCTAAACTTGTGGTGGGTAATAGCAACCCCAAAACGATCCAAAACACTATGTGAACAGGCAACGCCATACTGACTTCCTTTTACCAAGACTTAACTCAAAGTTTACTGTGTGATAACGCGTTTCTCAGTGCTGACGGCCATCAACACGCCAAAACCCAGCATTAACGTCACGATTGAAGTTCCGCCCGCGCTGACTAACGGTAAAGGAACGCCCACCACCGGCAGGATACCTGCCACCATACCCATATTGACAAACACGTAGACGAAAAATGTGAGGGTGATCGAGGATGCTAACAACCGCCCAAAACTTGTTTGTGCACTAACACTAATGCTAAAGCCGCGCAGAATGATGAAGGCGTAGAGTAGTAAAAGAAAGATGACGCCACGCAGCCCCAATTCTTCTGCCAACACTGCAATAATAAAATCAGTCTGGCTCTCAGGTAAAAAATCAAGATGGGATTGCGTGCCCGACAGCCAACCTTTACCCGACCAACCACCCGAGCCGATGGCAGTCTTTGACTGAATGATATTCCACCCCGCTCCCAACTTATCGGACTCGGGGTCCAGCAGGGTAAGAATCCGCTGCTTTTGATAATCTTTCAGTAAAAACAACCAAGCGGGCCATGCACTCATCAAAAACAGTGCAACTGCCCCCGTGATGTACCACCAGCTGACTCCCGCCATAAACACCACAAATAAGCCACTGGCTGCCACCAGCAGTGACGTACCCAAGTCAGGCTGAATCACAATGAGACCGGCGGGAATGGCAATAATTAGCAGCGCTCCCAACAAAGGCCAGGGTCGAGGTGGCATGCCATAGCGACTGAACCAGGCTGCCACCATTAATGGCATCGCCAGCTTCATCAGCTCAGATGGCTGAAAGCGAATGACGCCCAAACTCAGCCAACGCTGCGCGCCCTTTGCTCCAACACCAAAAAGCGGCACTGCCACCAACAGTAATAACGCTGCAACATAAAATAAAGGTGCCCACCGGTAGTAGGTATCCAAACGAAGCTGACTTGCAACCAGCATTGCCACTGTCGCAATGCCAAAGTTCCTCGACTGTCTTATTAGCGCCCCCTGACTGCCGTCTGAGGCACTGAACAAAACAAATAGACCGAAAGTGGCCAGAGTCATCAGCAGTAACAGCAACCAACCGTCTAAATGCAACGCTTCAAGTATTGAATTGCGCTGCTTGAAATCGCCGCGACTGTCATCAGCAAGGTATCGATCGTATTCAGCCATCCTGCCCCCTCGTCAGCCACGCATCCATAACTTTTCTGGCGACCGGATAAGCTGCGCTACTACCACCACCATTTTCAGCTAGCACTGCAATGGCAATACGCGGCCTATCAACGGGCGCAAAAGCCATAAACCAACCGTGGTTACGGTGCCGGGCATTGATGTTCTCTTCGTCATAAACGGCGTCTTGTGCAATACCAATGACTTGGGAGGTACCCGTCTTGCCCGCTATGGTGTAGGTAAGACCGTCACTAATAGCGGCGGCGGTACCGGTTGGGTTGTGCACGACGTCCATCATGCCCGCGATAACTGCCGACCAGTGCGCGGGGTCGGCAACAACGGCATTGCGGGGTGGGAAAGCCTTCACCTCGTCACCCATACGTCGGACCAGTGCCGGTTGATAAGCAACGCCTCGATTAGCCAGCATCATTGCCGCCTGAGCTAATTGTAAGGGTGTGGCTAGCATATAGCCCTGACCAATACCGACACTTAAGGTTTCACCGGGATACCAAGGCTGACCCAGTTGCTCTCGCTTCCATGCCCGTGAAGGAAGGATACCTCGCTGTTCACTGGTGATATCAATCCCGGTTGCTTGACCGAAGCCATAAGGGGCTAAGCCCTCAGATAACCTATCGATACCCAAGTTTCTTGCTAAGTCGTAATAGTAAACGTCGCAGGATTCCGCAATAGCCATGCGCATATCAACCTCTGGCGCGTGTCCAGTGCCTCGAATACGAAGAATCCAGTCTCGATAGCGACGAGAATCACCCGGAATTCGGTACCACCCTGGATCCTCAACGGTGGTCTCTGGCGTAATAAGACCGAGCTCAAGGCCGGTCAGTGCGAGCATCGGTTTCACCGTCGAACCCGGCGGATATTGACCCTGAATGGCCCTGTTCAACAGCGGCGTATTCAGGGAATCGCGCAGAGCACTATAAGCTTCCGTGCTGATCCCATTAACGAATAAATTACTGTCAAAACTCGGCTTTGAGACCAGTGCTAAAACCCCTCCATTGCGGGGGTCTAACGCAACGATAGCACCGCGCTGGTCACCCAGTGCCTCAGACGCAACACGCTGCAGCTCAAGATCTAAATGTAATTCCAAATCAGCGCCCGGATGCGGCGGCTCTTGATCTAGCACCCGTAGCACACGACCGTGGGCATTAGCTTCGATATTTTGATTGCCTACTTTACCCAGTAGGGCGTCCTCGTAGTACTTCTCCAACCCCACCTTGCCGATGTGAAAGGTCCCCCGGTAGCGGTCTTCATCAATCCGGCGAGTCTCCTGTGTGTTTATACGGCCTACATAACCCAAAACATGGCTCAGTAATTCACCGTGTGGGTACGCGCGAGTTAATTGCGCCTCAATGGTCGCGCCGGGCAGCGTATGACGATAAACACCGATAACTGCAGTCTCGGCATCGGTCAACCGCAATTTCAAGGGAACCGCGTCATAGGGGCGACTGCGGCGGCGACGCTCTTGAAAGCGTATGCGCTCCTCTGGATCTAGGCCAATCAGTGACTCAATGCGATCCAACAGCGCCGATAAATCACCTGCTCGCTCCACCACCACAGCCAACAGCTGACTGGGCTCATTACTGGCTAGCAGCTCACCATTGCGGTCGAAAATGAGCCCTCGAGTTGGGGGCAGCGCCTCAAGCCGAACGCGATTCCGCTCTGACTGAGTCAGGAACTGTTCATAGTTGATAATCTGTAGACCGTAATAACGGTAGAACAGTGCCAGCAGCGCCAGCAACACGATTAAGGAGGCGGTTAAAACCCGGCCCCGATGTATTGCAGCCTCACGACCTGTATCCCGAATGGCATCACGCGGCGCCATTAAAGCTTAAGCTCGATGGTAGGGGTGACGGGCATTGATAGACCAAGCGCGATACAGCTGTTCAGCCAATACCACTCGTACTAGCGGATGTGGCAGCGTTATTCTGCCTAATGACCACCGCGCATCCGCACGGCGCAGCAAATCGTCATCAATACCGTCAGGACCACCAATCAAAATGGCCATCGGCGCTCCCTCCTGCCGACTCTTAGTAAAGCGTTCGGCCATATCTTCCGTTCGAACCAGACTGCCTCTGACATCCAGAGCCACCAGCGTTTCGCCATCCTTTATCTGCTTTTTTATGGCAATGGCTTCCTGAGCCCGGAACTTATCGCTGTTATCTCCCTGGCGTTTAGCCGGCGCTATTTCTACCCACTCCACTCGAAAATCTCTGGGTAACCGCTTGCTGTACTCCGACACAGCGGTCAAAACCCACTCTGGCATTCGTGTCCCCACTGCCAGTACTCTTATGCGCATTACTCAGCGCTAGGCGGCGCGGTCCATAAGCGCTCAAGGTCATAGAAGCTGCGTGTAGCTGGCTGCATCACATGCACCACGACATCGCCAAAATCGACCAGCACCCATTCACCCACCGTTTCGCCCTCGATTCCAATGGGGCGCATTGCCTCACCTTTCGCACGCATGACGACGTTATCTGCCAGAGACTTAACGTGACGCGTCGACGTTCCGCTAGCGATGACCAAAAAATCCATCACCGTACTCAACGATTTAACGTCGATCACCACTGGATCGACTGCCTTTAAATCATCCAAGGCATCAAGTACCAGTCCAGTTAGCGCGTCGGGCTCCGACGCGGTTAAATCAGTCACTCATACCCCCTGGGGAATCACTTTGCTCAACGGTATAAACCCTGCGCGTTAATATACTCTAATACGGGGTCAGGCAGGAGATATCTAACGTTCCTACCCGCTTCAATTGCAAGTCGAAGAGCGGATGAGGAAATGTCTAGCTCTGGCTGAACCACTCTCGCCACCGCGCCTTTTGTCTGCAGCAGTAGTT
This sequence comes from uncultured Luminiphilus sp., assembly GCA_938091995.1. Classification (GTDB taxonomy): domain Bacteria; phylum Pseudomonadota; class Gammaproteobacteria; order Pseudomonadales; family Halieaceae; genus Luminiphilus. The sequence continues at coordinate 20,944 of CALKNZ010000038.1, forward strand.
GCGTCGGGGGCACTTCATGCTGGTTTAACCAGTGTTGAAGCTCCGGTGCCAGTTTTAGATTCCCTGGTGGTCTTGCCAATACAGCAATATTGGCAAGCTCCAGTAACGCCCCCCAATTATGCCAGCGATTGAGCTGTTCGAAAGCGTCGTCGCCCATAATAAATACGATCACGACTTCGGCACCTAGCTCTTGACGCAATTCACTCAGGGTGTCGACGGTGAAGGAGAGACCCTCACGGTCCAGCTCCCGCCGATCAACGCTGAGCCCCTCTATGCCCTCAACGGCCAAATCGAGCATGCGGGCTCTGTGTGCCGCGCTTACCCCAGGGGTGGCCTTAAGAGGCGGCAGAGAAGCCGGCATGAGCCGAATCGAACTAAGGCCCAAAAGATCTAGACAGTCCAGTGCTCCTCGTAAATGCCCCAGATGTACCGGATTAAAAGTTCCCCCCAGCACACCCACATTAGGGTGAATCACTGGCGTATGTGCCCATCGCCGAAGACAACGTATTTGCTCGAAGTGAGCCCCTCCAAGCCGACCGGACCTCGCGCATGCAGCTTATCTGTAGAGATACCAATTTCAGCACCTAAACCGTATTCAAAACCATCAGCAAAACGCGTCGAGGCATTGATCATGACCGAACTCGAATCGACTTCGCGTAAAAACCGCATAGCCGTGCCGTGGTTTTCGGTCACAATACTTTCGGTGTGGCCCGAGCTGTAGTTGGCAATATGTGCCATTGCGCCCTCAACCCCTGCCACGACTCTAATTGCCAGTATCGGTGCCAGGTATTCCGTTCGCCAATCTTCCTCAGTGGCCGCAACATTAACTGCGGCGCTTGCAGCACAGGCCTTGGGGCATCCACGCAGCTCTACGCCGGCAGCCGCCAACGCCTCTGCAATGGGGGGCAATAGGCCAATGGCCGCCTCATCAACCAACAAAGTCTCCAGTGTGTTGCAAGTCCCGTAGCGTTGGGTTTTTGCATTCACAGTAATGGCTAATGCCCGATCAGGGCATGCTTGAGCATCAAGATAAACATGACAAATCCCGTCGAGGTGCTTAAGTACAGGCACCGTTGCGGCACCGCTAATGCGCTCTATTAAACCTTTCCCACCCCGGGGTATCACCATATCGACATAATCGGAAAGCCGAATCAAGGCATCCACCACGGCGCGATCGGTCGTTGCCACCACCTGAGTCGCCTCGCCGGGTAAACCGGCAGCCGCCAAACCTTCCTGAATGTAGCGACCGAGCGCCAGGTTGGAGTTAATAGCCTCAGAGCCGCCCCGTAAAATAGCGGCATTGCCGGCTTTAAGGCACAAACTCGCGGCCTCGACCGTGACATTGGGCCGGGATTCATAAACGATGCCAATAACACCGAGCGGCACTCGCATTTTGCCAACGCGAATGCCAGAGTCCATTGTTCGAACGCCATCGATGGCACCGACCGGATCAGCGAGTGCAGCGACCTGTTCAAGGCTCACCATCAAGCTGGTAATTCTGTCAGTATTGAGCTCAAGCCTGTCCAACAGCGCGGGCGCTAGCCCAGCCTCCGCACCTGCCGCCAAATCCTGAGCATTAGCTGCCAAAAGATTACCGCGGTTGTCAGCAATGGCATCCCGAATGGCTAGTAATGCCTGATTTCGGGTGGCAACAGTGCTGGCCGCGACAATTCGAGAGGCTTCACGGGCCTGTCGACCCAGCTCTTTTACGCTGTTTTCGATGGACACAGTTATTCCTTAATAGTGGTATGGGAAGTATACGCTTTAGACGCGCGCGCCCACAGACCTAAATCTAATCGCTAATGCGGTTGACAATGATTCGCAATTGCGTATTCTAACCCTATGTTTGTTTGTATCTGCAATGGCGTGACCGATAGTTCCATCCGGCGTGAGATGGAAGCCGGCGCTACGTCCTTCCTCGACGTCCAGAATCGCTTGGGTGTCGCCCGCCAGTGCGGTTCTTGTGAGCAACTGGCGCGCGCCATTGTGAGTGAGTTTACGAAACCCGATCCCCGGTACTTTTACAACGCATCCCCCAACGAGTCTATGGCCGCCGTAGCCTGATGGTAACGGAGCTGCTAATCATTCTGATTAGCATTAAAAAGTTCATTTAAAACAACAGCTTAAGTGGTTTATTTTGTGGCTGCGCGGCTGTCAGTGCGCTATAGTGCGGTAATTACTTATCACAGGAACCGACCATGAAAGGTGACAAGAAAGTTATCGAGCTTCTCAACAAAATCCTCTACAACGAGCTGGTTGCGATCAACCAATATTTTCTGCACAGCAAAATGTATAAAGACTGGGGCCTCACCGAACTCGCGGAGCATGAATATCACGAGTCTATTGATGAGATGAAACATGCCGACGAGCTCGTAGAACGCATCCTGTTCCTCGAAGGGCTACCCAACTTACAAGATCTAGGCAGACTGATGATTGGCGAAAACCCTCGAGAAATGCTCGAGTGCGATTTAAAACTTGAGCATATCGCCCATGAAGATCTCAAAGCCGCGGTCGCGCATTGTGAAGAGGTGCGGGATTACGTTTCAAGAGATCTCGCTCAAAGCATCCTAGACGCCGAAGAGGAGCATATCGACTGGCTGGAAACCCAGCTGTCGCTGATGGATCGAGTTGGAGAGCAGAATTATCTCCAAACCGCGATGCGCACAGTCAAGCCGTCTGAAAGCTAGCACCGCCTTAGTGGGCAAGCGGGGAGGTATCGAGGTATCGCCCCGCTGCCGCCCCTGATACCAATCCCCCATTCTCTACAGTCACCACGCCTCCTATAATGACCCAATCGATGCCCGAGGGAGGCTGCCAAGGTGACCCATAGTCTGCACCCGCAGCCACTTTTTTAGGATCGAATACAACGAGGTCCGCGTCGGCCCCCACTTGTACGCGTCCCTTGCGACGAAATTGAGGGGCAAACGTTTCCAGCCATTGCGCCTGCTTCAAACTAATGCGTGACAACGCATCGCTGAGACCGAGCACCCCCTGATCTCGAACATAACGACCCAGTAACCGGGAGAAACTGCCGGAAATGTTGGGGTTAGTCATTTGACTCGGGGTAAAGGCGGGCAAGGCATCGGTCGATACCATCATGTCGGACCAGCGCAGTGCTGAATGCAGCCAAGCTTCTTTAACGTAATGATGGTTAACCATGCCCCCCGGCTCTGTTTCGGCGTAGTGCTCCCAGCTCTCCTGAGTGAGCCATTCACCCGTGGCAACCCACTGCACATCGCTATAGTCGATAGCAAAAATAGAGCGCCAGTCTCGCTTGCGAAAAACATCCGCAGAAATGCTGGTGCCCCCGGCTAAATAACTCAGGGTTTCTGTAGCAACGCGCACGCCCCGAGCTCGGGCGGCATCAATTTTCTCCAACCACGCCTCAATGCCATTCATGGCGTTGTGTGTGATATGGCAAATAAAGACGGCCGTATCGTACTGTTCAGCGAGGGCTAAAACCTCATCGAGACCGCTCGAGTCCCCTGGAAGGTTTCGCCGTACATGAACAAAAACTGGCACTTTGCGCTCCCCAGCCACCCTGAAGATCATCGCCAATTCCTCTTGACTCACAGCATCGCGCATATAGTCGAGCAACAAGCCAATGCCCAGACCTCCGCCATCAAGACCGTCTTCTATCTTGTCGCGAATTGCCGCAATCTGAGGGGCTGTTGCTAACTGAGTAAAGGCCGGGGACGCCATACTCGCCTGCTCGCCGCGATAAAAAAAATAAGGTAGGTCGCGACCCTCAAGAACTTGAATTCGCGCGGCGAAATGCCCCACAGATGCCCCATAATTGATGATGGGGCGATCTTTTACGAGATCGCCGGCAGCCTCTGACGGCAGCGCGCCAGCCTCCATCTCGAGTTGCGTCGTGACGCCATCGAGCACATTATGTTGCTGACCCAGGGGCGTCAGGGTGTGACTGTGAATATCTATAAAGCCGGGCGCCACCACCTGATCGGTCGCATCAATGGTTTGCATCCCTACGAGGGGCGTTTGGCTTATTGACGCTACCCTTCCCCGCCGGATACCCACATGTCGAATGGCATCCAGTCCAGTCTCGGGGTTGATCACTCGACCATTGCTGATCACTAAAGAAAAAGGTTCTGCACTGCTCGCGAAAGAAACATGCAGGGAGTGCAGCCCCCAGCTGACCAAGATGACTACAAGCAGTGCCTTGGGGGCGCTTCTTTTGCTGATAAAAATTGCCGTCTACCTGTGCCCGTTACTCCGAATCGCTCGCACCCGCTTTAATGACCTCAGCCAACTCCCCTGAAGTCTCCATCTCGGCAATAATATCGCAGCCACCAATTAACTCGCCATCTACCCAGAGCTGAGGGAAGGTCGGCCAGTTCGCGTAAATAGGTAAATTGGCGCGTATTTCAGGGTTGGACAGGATATCTACGTAGGCAAAACGTTCACCGACACTCGCTAAGGCCTGTACCGCCCGAGCCGAAAAACCACATTGCGGCTGATTGGGTGAACCCTTCATATACAGAATCACCCGATTACTGGTGACCTGCTCTTTGATTGTTTCCATTATGTCCATGGCGCTCTCCAGAGTGCAGTAAATAGGCTACAACATTAGCCCGACCACTTAATTGGGTGGCAGTATAACGCTGAGAAGCCGCAGATACATGCCTGATCGCGGCATGTTTAAACCATTCGCCGCAAACGGTAGACTTGCGCGCTCACTTTACCGACTGGTCTTTGAGCTATGTCTGCTGTTATGCGCACCTACAAACAGTTACCCGTTGCCTTTGTTCGAGGCCGGGGCGCAACCCTATGGGACGCTCAGGGCCGAGCCTACCTCGATGGACTTTCAGGAATTGCCGTCACCAACTTGGGCCATTGCCACCCCAGAGTTACCCAAGCTATTGAGGAGCAAGCTCGGGAGCTGGTGCACACGTCTAACTTGTTTCGCATTCCCGGTCAGGAGCAGCTAGGGGCTGAATTGGTCTCGGCCACCGCGATGGATACGGCTTTTTTCTGCAATTCAGGTGCGGAGGCTAACGAGGTGGCCATCAAACTGGCACGGCGCTACGGCCATGACCGTCACATCAAAACGCCAACCATCGTGGTTTTAGAGGGCGCTTTTCATGGGCGCACTTTGGGTGCTCTTGCGGCAACCGCCGGAGAAGGCATGCGTAAACCTTTCGAACCCATGGTGCCCGGATTCATTCGCATAGCACCAGGGGATATCGCAGCTCTCAACGCCCTGGCCTCTCAGACAGATATCGTGGCAGTGCTGGTTGAGCCAGTACAGGGTGAAGGCGGTGTCCGCCCGCTATCTCGCGATTTCCTATTGGCCGCGAGGTCACTCTGCGACGAGCAAAACTGGTTACTCATGTTTGACGAGGTTCAAACCGGCAACGGTCGCTGTGGTGCACTGTATGTCTATCAGCGTTTGGGAGTGACTCCCGATGTACTAGTCACCGCCAAAGGCCTGGGAAACGGTTACCCCATTGGTGCATGTCTTGCTAAAGGCGAGGCCTCCACGGCACTGCGAGCAGGGGATCATGGCACGACATACGGAGGCAGCCCCCTCGCCTGTGCTGCCGCCAGTGCCGTGGTAAATACCCTCGCAGACCCTAACTTGCTCGCAAGAGCCGATGTGATTCGAGACCACATTCTCACGGCTTTTAAAGATCATCTTGCCAATCCCGAACGCGTCGCAGAAGTTCGCGGCCTTGGACTCATGCTCGGGATCGAGGTGACCGTACCGGCAACTGGTCTAGTCAAAGCAGCTTTGGAACAGGGAGTCGTTATCAATGTGACAGCGGGCAATACCATCAGGTTATTGCCACCGTTGGTCATGACGAATGACGAGGCCCATCAGCTCGGCCACTGCGTGGCTGAAATTATTAATCAAGCGCCGGAGATCGCGGCATGAACCCACCGAAACATTTTTTAACACTGAGTGACCTCACGTCAGACGAACTCAGGGGCATTATTAGCAGAGCCAACGAACTGAAAATCCAACAGCGCGAGGGTGTTGCCCATGCGCGCTACCCCGGCAAGGTATTGGCCATGTTGTTTGCCAAAGCCTCCACACGTACCCGAGTCTCCTTTGAAGTGGGTATGCGCCAACTTGGGGGCAGCGCTCTGTTCCTTTCCTCTGCGGACACCCAACTGGGGCGGGGTGAACCCGTTGAAGATACGGCTCGAGTGCTTTCGTCCATGGTCGACCTCGTCATGATTCGCACCCACGACCACAGTAGCGTGGAGCGATTTGCTAATTTTGCCTCCGTACCGGTCATCAACGGCCTAACCGACGACTACCACCCCTGTCAGCTCTTAGCAGACATGCAAACCTGGTTTGAACACCGTGGTGACATCCAAGGTCGGCGGGTTTGCTGGCTGGGCGACGGCAATAATATGTGTCACTCCTACATTAATGCCGCACGATTGCTCGATTTTGAGTTAGTCGTAGCCTGCCCCGATGGCTATCAGCCTGCTTCAAAACTGGTGTCAGAAAATAGCGACCGCGTTCATATCGTGCACGACCCCCGAGAAGCGGTTCGGGATGCCGACTTACTGGTGACCGACGTGTGGGCCTCTATGGGGCAAGAGGACGAACAGCAAATACGCAGTGCCGCCATGGCACCCTACCAACTCAACCGAGAGTTGCTAGCCCTTGCTGCGCCTAATGCCCTTTATATGCATTGCTTACCCGCACACCGAGATGAAGAGATCTCTTCTGAACTCATGGCTGCACCGGAAACCGTGATTTGGGATGAGGCAGAAAACCGCCTTCACGCTCAAAAAGCCTTAATCGAGTTTTTATTGGGCTAAGTGCCAAAAGCTCAACCCCCGGTCATTCCGGGGTGTACCCCGCTCAGTCGCCCGCAAGACAAGGCAGATGTTTTGTCCCAAAAATATCAACAAAACCTATCCAGCTTATCCACACCCCCTTAATCGCGGCCGTCACTAATGTTTATAGTGTTGTCGCTGTTAGTAAGCGCTAACGTCGGGCTGTTTGCACAGGTTTTACACAGGTGTTCCGGCCTTTTTCTCTATTGCATTAGTCTCAATACCCACCTATCTTGGGGTAGTCAGATCACGCGACCCCTATATGTTGGGTATAGGGGATGAAGTAGTGTTGGCGAAGAAACAGCGAAAAAAGGCACAACGACGCGAGTGGCGACCAAGCCTCAGCGCGGTTTATTAGATTTTAACGAGGCCAAAATAAGATGCAGACAGGCACAGAAACCGGAACCTCTACGCAAGCTGGCAGCGCAGCGCCAGTAACCGGGACAGAAAATACAGCGGCAGGGCGACTGCAAGCCACCGCTCCGGGCCAGCTTCGAGTGATCAAGCGTAATGGCACCGTAACCAGCTTTGAAGACAGTAAAATATCGGTGGCAATTACCAAGGCATTTTTAGCCGTTGAGGGCGGTACTGCAGCTGCCAGCAGTCGGATTCACGAGACCGTAGCAAAGTTGACCGAACAGGTGATTGCGACTTTTAAGCGTCGTATGCCATCCGGCGGCACCATTCATATTGAAGATATACAGGATCAGGTCGAGCTAGCGCTAATGCGGGCCGGCGAGCACAAAATCGCCCGAGACTATGTCATTTACCGTGAAGAACGGGCTCGAGATCGTGCTGCAAAAGCGGCGCTATCGCCCGAATCACAGGCCGCAGCCAGCGGTATTAACGTGGTGATGCCCGACGGCAGCCGTGAGCCCCTAGATATAGAACGGGTGCGCACCATCGTATCAGAAGCCTGCGATGCGCTTGTTGACGTGAGTGAATCCGCGATCATCGATGAAGCCCTACGCAATCTATACGATGGCGTAACCGCAGAAGAAGTCAGCACTTCTTTGGTCATCACGGCCCGCACGATGATAGAGCAGGACCCCAACTACAGCTACGTCGCAGCACGCCTGCTACTCGACAATTTGCGGGCAGAATCTCTCAGTTACCTAGGCGTGGCCAAAAGCGCCACCCAGCAAGACATGACGCAGCTGTATAGCGAGGCTCTCAGTGCCTTCATTCAGCAAGGGGTAACACTCGAATTATTGTCTCCCGAGCTTCTCGAATTTGATTTAGCGGCTCTGGGGCAGGCATTGCTACCAGAACGCGATCTTCAGTTCAGTTACCTAGGACTACAGACCCTTTACGATCGCTACTTTATTCATGCCGATGAAGTACGCATAGAGTTACCGCAGGTCTTTTTCATGCGCGTTGCCATGGGTTTGTCGATTCGTGAAGACAACCCGAACGCCCGCGCCATTGAGTTCTATCAGCTTCTGTCCTCGTTCGATTACATGAGTTCCACACCCACGTTATTCAACTCGGGAACCTTACGTTCACAGTTATCGTCATGCTATCTCACCACCGTCCCCGATGACTTATTTGGCATTTATGGCGCTATTCAGGATAACGCCATGCTGTCTAAATTTGCGGGTGGACTGGGTAACGATTGGACCCCGGTCAGGGCATTGGGCTCTTACATTAAGGGTACCAATGGTAAAAGCCAGGGCATCGTGCCGTTTTTAAAGGTCGTCAATGACACTGCTGTAGCGGTGAATCAGGGTGGCAAGCGCAAGGGGGCTGTGTGCGCTTATCTCGAAACTTGGCACCTTGATATCGAGGAGTTTTTAGAGCTTCGCAAAAATACCGGAGACGACCGACGCCGAACCCACGACATGAATACAGCCAACTGGATTCCAGACCTGTTCATGAAGCGCGTTTTCGAAGACGGCGACTGGACCCTGTTTTCGCCTAACGACGTACCAGACCTCCATGATCTTTATGGCAGAGCCTTTGAAGAACGCTATGCGCAGTACGAGGCCATGGCAGCATCGGGTGAGATTCGCGTCCATAAAACGCTTAAAGCGCAGTCTGTATGGCGAAAAATGCTCGGTATGATCTTTGAAACCGGCCACCCATGGGTGACCTTCAAAGATCCTTGCAACTTGCGATCGCCACAACAGCACGTCGGCGTGGTGCACTCATCTAATCTGTGTACAGAGATCACTCTGAACACCAGTGCAGACGAAATTGCAGTCTGTAATCTGGGTTCCGTTAACTTGCCCCAGCATATAGAAGACGGAAAACTCAATTTAAAGAAGTTGCGAGCCACGGTGCGAACCGCAATACGCATGCTCGATAACGTTATCGACATTAACTACTACTCTGTACCACAGGCAGAACAATCCAATATGCGGCATCGCCCGATCGGATTAGGGGTTATGGGCTTTCAGGATGCGCTTTATAAAATTGACGTGTCTTACGCGTCAGAAGGTGCCGTTAGTTTTGCTGACCAATCCATGGAGGCTGTGAGCTACTTCGCCATTGAAGCATCAAGTGAGCTGGCAGCTGAACGAGGCGCCTACTCAAGCTATGAGGGCTCGTTGTGGAGTCAGGGGATTTTCCCCCTCGATTCTCTAGACATTCTGGTGGAGCAGCGCGGTGCCGAATACATTGAGGTCAACCGTGATATGACCTTTGATTGGCCAGAGCTAAAGGGACGAGTGGCAAAGCATGGTATGCGCAACTCAAACTGTATGGCCATAGCACCTACGGCCACCATTGCCAACATCACCGGTGTGTCCCAGTCAATTGAGCCCACCTACCAGAACCTATACGTCAAATCTAATCTGTCGGGGGAATTCACGGTTGTAAATCCCTACCTGGTTAGAGATCTAAAAGCTCGAGACCTGTGGGATAAGGTGATGGTCAATGACCTCAAATATTTTGACGGCTCTGTACAGTCCATCGATCGCATTCCCGATGACCTGAAAGCTAAATACTCTACGGCGTTTGAAGTTGAGCCTCGATGGCTGGTTGATAGCGCGAGCCGCCGTCAAAAATGGATTGATCAGGCTCAATCTTTAAATCTCTACATTAATAACGCCAGCGGCAAAAAGCTCGACGTTACTTACAGGATGGCTTGGTACAGCGGTCTTAAGACCACCTACTACCTCCGCAGTCTGGCTGCCACAGGCACTGAAAAGTCTACGATAGAATCCGGAAAACTCAATGCTGTGGCCTCGGGTGCCGCAGAGGCAACACCACAACCCGCACCTGTACCGCAAGCCTGCTCTCTGGACGATCCAGATTGTGAAGCCTGCCAATAATCTCAAACCACGTTGAACTGAGGAGACAATACGATGCTCAGCTGGGAAGAATACAATACCGATGAAGCTATAGCCCCGAGTGCACCCGTTGTGCAGCCTGAGGTGATAGAAGAACGCGTCGCAAAGGCACCAGAACTGGTCGCGGCAAACTACAACCAAGGCGTCGCCGCCGATGCTGAAGCCGCCGCGATAATGGCTGACAATGTCAACAAGGCCAAGGGCTCTATTGAACAGATCGATGTCGCACCCGGCCTTGAAGAGCTAGAAATGGGCGCCGCACGGGTCAGCGTCGATGAAAAAGCCATGATTAACTGTCGAGCTGACCTCAATCAGCTTGTTCCGTTCAAATATGACTGGGCATGGCAAAAATACATTGATGGCTGCGCAAACCACTGGATGCCTCAAGAGGTCAACATGACCGCAGACGTGGCAACTTGGAAAGACCCCGAAGGTCTCTCTGACGATGAGCGTCGTATCATCATGCGTTCTTTGGGATATTTCTCAACCGCAGACTCTCTGGTCGCCAACAACCTCGTGCTAGCGATATACCGGCTTATCACCAATCCAGAGTGCCGTCAGTACCTGCTGCGACAAGCCTTTGAAGAGGCCATTCATACCCATGCCTATCAGTATTGCATTGAGTCCTTGGGCATGGACGAAGGTGAAGTCTTCAACATGTACCGAGAAGTGCCGTCTGTCGCGGCAAAGGCCACGTGGAGCTTGGGTAAAACTCACAGCCTGTCAGATCCTAATTTCCGAACCGGTACCCTGGAAACTGATCAGGAACTGCTGCGCAATCTGATCGGTTTTTATTGCGTGACCGAAGGTATCTTCTTCTACTGTGGCTTTACTCAAATTCTGTCTATGGGCCGACGTAATAAAATGACGGGAGTTGCCGAGCAGTTTCAGTACATTCTGCGAGATGAGTCGATGCACCTGAACTTTGGCATTGACGTCATCAACCAGATTAAGCTGGAAAATCCTCTGCTATGGACGCCAGAGTTTCAGCAGGAAGCAATACAGATGATTTTGGAAGGCACTGAACTCGAGATTGCCTATGCCAGAGACACAATGCCCAGAGGTGTATTGGGTATGAACGCATCTATGATGGAGGAGTATCTCCAGTTCATCTGTAATCGCCGTCTAAATCAGGTGGGGTTACCCGAACAGTTTCCCGGCGCTCAAAATCCATTTCCATGGATGTCAGAGATTATGGATCTGCGCAAAGAAAAGAATTTCTTTGAAACCCGGGTCATTGAGTATCAAACAGGTGGAGCACTTACCTGGGATTAAGGTCCGATTAGCTTTCACCCAGGGCGATATCTTTCGTCCGTGAAAGCAAAGACTAACAAAACCCCCTCGAACATGACTCAGGGGGTTTTTTTATGGGCGATAGGGTCTCTGCGAGCCCGTATTGGCAGGTCATGGCCATCTCACCATCCGGAGATCGGCACTGCCAGACGACGAGAGATGAAAAGGTGGCCACAGGCACGTTTTACCCGATCTAAGACAACACCCTGCGTCTGGGCACTGTCAGATGTACACCGGCGCACCGCGCTCATGTTGTGGCACTAACCCTTGCTCGAGCCTGCACTAGAACCCGTGCTGGGCAGATCAAATTGGTAGCGTGGTAGGGAATCGAGAATGGCCCGACCGTAACGACGGGTCAATAAACGCCGATCAAGCAGAGTAATGCGGCCACGATCCTCCTCGGTACGTAACAGGCGACCACTGGCCTGCACCAGACGCAGTGCCGCATCAGGTACGCTGATTTCCATAAACGCGTTACGTCCCAGCGCCTCGAGTAGCTCCGCGTGGGCCGCCTCTCTGGGGTTATCAGGGACAGAGAAGGGGAGCTTGGCAATGACAACGTGATCGCAATAAGCGCCCGGCAAATCAATACCTTCGGCAAAACTCGCTAGACCCATAATAAGACTGCGGCGTCCTTCATCGATATTTTCCCGATGCCGCTCGAGCAGTCTCGATTTGCTCAAACTGTCCTGAACCAAAATTTCATGATCAAGGGTCCCCGATAATCCGGCGACCACCGCCTCCATCTGGCGCCGAGAGCTAAAGAGCATGAGAACACCCATATCTTGGTTGATCAAATCGGGCACTAAAGAAATAATCTCTTCGGTATGAGCCTCACTATCCCCGGGGTCACTGGTTAAATTCGGTATTGCAAAAACCCCTTGCTGAGGGTCAAAAGGACTCTCAACACGCTTGTAGAGTGCCTCCTCGGGTAATCCGGTCATGGACCGCAATCGATCAAAACTCCCCAGTGCTGACAAAGTTGCCGAGGTCATCACCACACCCGCTGCTCGAGACCAAAGATGCTCATGCAGTAAGTCTCGCGCAAGCACCGGACTCGCCATAAAAATAACACCATCACCATTTCTTGACGCCGCTTTTAACCAGCGCGCCCAAGGCTCATCTAAATCGGGTAACTCTGCACTCTTGTAGGAATGCCAGAGCTCCAGCTGACCCTCTGCTCGTGCTACCAGGGCTTGAACGCTACCCATCCAGGCGTCAACTGTGTCACGTAGCTGCACCTCAGCTTCCTCGCGACGGTTATCCAACATCAATTCAAGCCGCTGCGCCAAATCTAACTGCCGCCGCCAAACATTCACCAGCGCCCCGGCGTGTTCGCGCAAAGCGTCGGGAATAATGCCTTGAGGAAATCGATACTCATCTGACTGTTCAGCATGCTGCTCTAGGTAGGCTTCTCCCCAGATGGCAACGTCGTCATTGAGCTGGGTTAGGTCGGCCAGTACCCCTTGAAGCTCTTCCAGAAGACCAGTCTGACCGATGAATTCAGATAAGGGATCGTGCTGAGCCACTAGCCACTGAGCGGTTTCTCGCAGCGCCTGGCGAGTCGAGGGACTTCTAGAGAGCAAGGTAAACTGATCTAGGCATTTATCCGCCAGCTGGTGCCCCTCATCAAAGATGAAGATACAGTCCTCCGGTGGTGGCAAAATAGCGCCGCCCCCAAATTTTAGGTCCGCCAACACCAAGTTATGGTTAGCGACCACAACATCCGCCTCCTGAAGACCTTCTCTAGCTTTAAAAAAAGGGCATTGCTGAACAAAACTACACCGGCGGCCGCTACACTGAACCGCGTCAGTGGTCACCATACGTCGTATCGAGTCCTCTACAGCGCCGGGCCAACGATCGAGATCGCCGTCCCAACTGCTTCCTGCCATAGCCTCAACCATTGATTCCATGACTGGCATGGCATCTTCAACGGCAAGATCAGCGACCTCGTCAGGGTACAGCGGGATCAAAGCGGGCACGATAGCACCCGCAAGATGATGATCAATCTTCTGAAGGCAAACATAACGACCCCTGCCTTTAGCGAGGCTTACCTGAAAATTCAGTCCACTATGATTGAGAATATCGGGCAGATCCCGGTAAATCAGTTGCTCCTGCAGCGCGACGGTGGCGGTGGCGATCACCAATGTTTTATTTCTCGCACTCGCCACCGGCAGGGCTGCAACGGTATAAGCAATGGTCTTTCCTGTGCCGGTTCCTGCTTCAACGACCGCGATAGGCTGGGGCAAATCTGGATCCCCCAAGGCATTAGCGACCTCTGCAATCATCTGCCGTTGTCCCCAGCGCGGTTTTAGATCCCGCTGCTCAACGAGGGTTTGGTAGGCATCACGAATACGTTCCTTAATTGTGTCGGGTAGCAATCAAAGCTCCCCAAGAGCGCGACGCAATGGATTGGCATACATGGCCAAGGCCAAAGGTCTATGTGATGCTGGCATAGCATTTATCCTAGCCACAAATGCCTCCCTAGAAATCGTGCCCGGGTAGATGGTTACCTCGGGTACCCTGTCTGTCTGTTCCAGCTCTTGCCAAGCCCACAGCGCGGTCTCAAAAAGCCGATATCGACACCGAATGTGCATATCTATGGCCTCCACCACAGCATTAACATCCAAATGTTCCACTGAGAGCGGCTCGCCAAAGCTCAAATGCACGCACCCTTTCTGTCCGGTTATGCCCTGACCGATAGACAGGACATCCTCTTGCTCTGATTTCACATAACCTGCGCCTGCTGCCAGCTCAGCAGCTTTAGCGGCATCGCAAGGATCAAGCTCATAAGCAATAGCTACGGGTACAATTTTTAATGTTGGCAAAACATCGGCAATCGTTTCTGTTTGCCGATCTCGGGCCAAGGACAGCATTTTAATGACCGCGGGCTCGGTAGTGTCGATGCCATCTTTCGCCCTACCCTCGCGCTGTGCTATCCAAACCGGACCCTGATTATTGGTTACCATGGCACGAATAAATCCAGCCAGTTGTCGAGAAGCTGCCAACAGCTCTCGAGGACCTGAAAGGGCCCGTTTTACGATAAAGCTCTTATTGAGACGCATCAAATCCGCGACCCAGCGCTCTTTTAAAAGGTTGTCGCCTATCGCAATCGTCAAGGTTCGATGCCCTGCCTCATATAAAATTTGATTCGTCAGCGCAGGATCCAAAGTAATGTCGCGATGATTGCTCACAAATAACCAGGACTCCGCCGAATCAAGCCCGTCCAAACCATCAGAACTTAGGCGCGCTGTGCGAATCACCATATTGGCCAATAGTGGCCTTAGCTGAATTTGCACATCATCAACCGTCATTAATGGTTTAAAGCGGTACCCCAGCCACATCTTTACCAAGGCACGGGCGAACCAGGGGACAAACCGATATAAAGGCCCCAGCTTCCATTCAGCCAGTGTATTAATCAGGCCTGCCTCACTTCGAAGCCTGTCTAAAACATGCGAAACTTCTTCATCGCGATACGGGCGAATATCAGAGTAGGGATCATTGTCCGCTTTCATCGTCGTTATCGTGCCCTTTTTTTATCGATGGTGTGCCGGTTTTGGCATTCTACCCCGCCCCAAAGCCGCCGGTTTCTGATAATCTCCGTCGCCGTTGACATTGACTACCGAGAAATTGAAATGGACGCTTCAAGCGCGCTTTTAATGAGCCTAGGGGCAGTAGCCCTGTTAATTAGTTGGATTTTGTTACTCATCGTCTCTTGGAAAGAAGACTACGCGTGGGGCCTATTTTCGCTGCTTTTACCCCCTGCCGGCTACACTTATGGGCTATTTCGCCTAGATAAAGCCGGTCAAAGCCTTCTCTTGGCGGTTTTAGGCTGGGTGCTCATCTACTTAGGTTGGTAAGCACCATCAAGTTCGGTCTACGGGGTTCGACGAAGTGCTCAGCATTACCGCCAAATCCACATTGACAGCCGCCCTTGGTTTACGGACAATTCGCCGCTCTTTTTCTGACCCTTCCTTGGAGAGTCCCTTTGGCTAATTCACCACAAGCCCGCAAGCGCGCCCGTCAAAATGATAAGCGCAGAGCCCGTAATTCCAGTTTTCGTTCACTGGTTCGCACTAAGATCAAGCACGTGATCGCAGCAATTGACACTGGAGACTTCGAAGCGTCTTCCGCAGCTTATGCTTCAGCGGTGCCCGTAATCGACAAGATGGTGACCAAGGGCATCATGGAAAAAAATAAAGCAGCGCGACATAAGAGCCGACTGAATGCCAAAGTCAAGGCTCTAGCAGCTGCCTGACCCTTAAGGCGCGGCTAACCGTGCCTCAAGGTGTTCATGTATCGCCTGCTCGAGCTGCCGCTTAAAAGGCCGCGCTAACAGCCCTAGGCTTATAGAGCCCTCGGCCAATTCGGGGGATACCGATACGGTACCTTTGTATCCACGCCCCTCGAAGGTCAGTTGATCTCCCGTAGCAACAACATCCGCGCCCAATTCCTGTAGAAAAGCGGAAAGGTCATCAAGTGCGGAGGCACGGTCCTGATCAGAGAGCTGATGGTGTCGGCTAATTTCAATTTTACTCATATATCTGTCTCCGGTATCTGCAACAAGCCCTTGCCCGTCGGTTGGAGTCTCCTCTGTGCATAGCCATCCTCAATTAGCATGAACCCATACGATTCAAGCCTACGATTCCTGTTTGACAATGCTGATATACGCGGCGAATGCGTCGTACTCAGTAATGCCCTCAATGAAATGACTTCGGTCCATAGTTACAGCAACAGCATCAAACAGCTGTTAGGCGAATTTGCAGCGGCCGCAGTGTTAATCAGCAACAACCTAAAGTATCAAGGCAAAATAGTACTTCAAGCTCGAGCCACGGGTCCGCTAGAACTCATCATGGTGGAATGTACCAGTGATTTACAGATCCGCGGTATCGCTAGAGGTAATCTCGATACTGAGTCGGCAGCCCCACTCGATTTATTGGTCGACGGACAACTCGCTATCACCATAGAACGTAACGGAGGGCAGCGTTATCAAGGCATTGTGGCCCTAGAATCAAATATCCTTGCGGAAGCTTTAGAAAATTACTTCCTCCAAAGTGAACAACTTCACACTCGTTTTTGGCTATCAGCTCAGCAAGGCCGCGCTGCCGGCATGATGCTGCAGCAGCTACCCGCACAGCTGCAGCAACAACCCAATGCACGACAAGACCAATGGCAAACTGCTTGCATCCTTGCAGAAACCGTGACGCCCAGCGAATTGGTCGAACTGACTCCGTCTGTCATGTTGCACCGCCTCTTTCATGAGACACCCGTGCGTATATTCCAGCCCGCTACCGTCACTTTCTGCTGCTCCTGCTCCCGTGAGCGCAGCCTCAACGCCCTCTCACTACTTCCCGAGACCGAACAAGTCGATCTACTTACGGATGAGGGCGCGATTACCCTACATTGTGATATGTGTGGAACCGACTACCGCTTCGTCCAATCGGATATTCCTGCGCTCGCAGAAAATGGGCGCGTGCATTAGACTTAGTCCCCCAAAACTTGCTCCCAGCCAGCTACGGATGTCCACGATGAGCCAAGACAGCAACGCTAAAACCTCTGAAAAACACAGCGATTTACCCGCATCAAAGCTCATTGAACTCGCTCTGGCGAGGAACGAAGGCACGCTGACCGATACCGGCGCCCTGCGCGTAGAAACAGGCGCAAGAACAGGACGCTCTCCCGCAGACCGATTCGTCGTAAAAGAAGTGTCCTCTGAAGAGGCTATTGACTGGGGCTCCGTTAACAAGGCCTTCGATGGTGACCGATTCGACGCGCTGTGGGCACGGGTTAAAGCCTTCGCCAGCGAATCGACAACGTTTATACAACACCTTCATGTTGGTGAGCACAGCGAGCACTACCTGCCGGTTCGTGCGACCACAACCACCGCCTGGCAATCACTGTTTGCAAGAAATATGTTTATTCGACCTGACACTTACAACCCCACGAATAAGCCCGAGTGGAAAATTCTGAATGTGCCAGATTTTGTCTGCGACCCACTGCGAGATGGCACCAACTCTGAAGCCACGGTGATTATCAATTTTGGCCAGCGTAAAGTTCTGATCGCGGGTATGCGCTACGCGGGAGAGATGAAAAAAGCGATGTTCTCCGTGCAAAACTTCCTGCTGCCTGAAAAAGATGTCATGCCCATGCATTGCTCCGCTAATGTCGGGGAAGATGGCCAAACCACCTTATTTTTTGGTCTCTCAGGCACCGGTAAAACAACGCTATCAGCGGACCCTTCGCGGTATTTGATTGGTGATGACGAGCACGGCTGGGCAAAAGGCGCCGTTTTCAACATTGAAGGGGGTTGCTACGCCAAAACCATTAATCTGAGCCAAAAGAATGAACCCATCATTTGGGACGCCATTCGATTTGGCGCGATCGTAGAGAACGTCGTACTCAACGACAGACGTCACGCCGACTATAACGACACCAGCCTTTCAGAGAATGGCCGTTGCTGTTACCCCTTAGAGCATGTTGCACGACGTGTGCCGCAAAACAGCGGTGGCGAGCCCAAATGTGTCATCTTTCTAACCTGTGACGTATCAGGCGTTTTACCGCCTATCTCCATCTTGTCCAAAGAAGCCGCGGCCTTTCACTTTCTGTCAGGTTATACCGCTCGCGTAGGCTCTACTGAAGTCGGTGCTGCCGCAGGGATTCACCCCACGTTTTCTACCTGTTTTGGTGCACCCTTCATGCCTCGCCCTGCAGGAGATTATGCCGAACTGTTAATGAAGCGTATTGAAGACTTCGGCAGTCAAGTTTACCTCGTCAATACGGGATGGACTGGCGGTTCAGGCGGCGCTGAGGGACGTGGCGCAAGATTCCCTATTCCTATTACCCGAGCCGTGGTTAACGCGGCACAAACGGGCTGTCTACTTGAGGGGGAGACCCAGCATCTAGAGACGCTCAACCTGACCTTCCCAAGTTCAATTCCCGGGGTAGATGACAAGTACATCAACCCGAAAGCTGGGTGGGGCGATGACGATGCTTATGAAGCTCAGGCGCAGAAATTAGCCATGCTCTTTCAAGATAATATTGGCCAATTTGACGTCAGTGACGCCATTATCGCAGCCGGCCCAAGAGTGCAGTAAACCCATGCGTTTCGGGAGCCAATACCCATACTTGAAAGAACCTGCCGCAGCGCGCCAACGACCCCTACAACCAGCACTATCGTGACTCAGGAAAGCCAAATCGCCGTCACGCCCCTGCAGACACAGTCAGCGCCCAACATGACTAAGCAACTGACGCACCTGCGATCCGATCCAAGCGCTACGGATTTTTACATTTGTGAATTTCCCAAGTCAGGCGTGACTTTCCTGACCGTACTGATTGCCAATGCGCTACTTATCGCCAATGGTTACAGCGCCAGGGCCACTTTTGCTTCGGTTCGTAACTACATTGCCGACCTGTGTGTTGGCGAACACGTGA
Organism: uncultured Luminiphilus sp.; assembly: GCA_938091995.1. Taxonomy (GTDB): domain Bacteria; phylum Pseudomonadota; class Gammaproteobacteria; order Pseudomonadales; family Halieaceae; genus Luminiphilus. The sequence goes on from CALKNZ010000038.1 coordinate 39,777, forward strand.
CGTCTCATGCCTTTCAAGATCCACCGTCAAGGTTTTATAAAATACACTCGGTGTTCTCTGCTCAATTTATTCATAGTCTTTATCTTGTCAGACATCCGGTCGATGTTATGGCCAGCAATTTACGCTATGCCATCGGAAGAGGTTGGTGGCAGCCCGAAAGTCGTGACGACTTTCTCAGCCATCCCATATTAGGTATCGAGGCCTGGAAGCGCCATATACAGGGTTGGCTCGTGGACAACAGTTTTGCATCAGATGTCATTTTTGTTCATCTTTTGCGCTACGAAGACTTACTTTCAGACACCGAAAGAGAATTGCGTAACATCGATGCGAATTTTGGCTGGCACCTTCCCGAAGCGGCCATAGTGGGTGCAGTAGAGGCGGCGTCCAGAGAAAATATGCGCCAGCAAGAGGCGATATATCGACAGCACAATCCGAATCATCAATTTGAGTTTGTCTCACCCGCAGGATCAGAGGTCACACCGGGGTTTCGTGATCAAGTTCTCGCGAGCTGTACCGAAGAGCTTCATCTGCTGGGCTATCAAACAAACCGGATACCCGCGTCATAGCACCCTCACCCCAGGTGCTATTGCCGAAATTAGATGGCCTACTAAAGAATCACGAAGCAGATGTTTAGTGGGGTGCTGAAGCAGCTACTGTCGCCTCGGTACCCGATACATCCTCTGAGGCCCCCAGCAGGCGCGACACAACATGGGTCACGTCATCACCGATAAGGTACAGCGCTGGCACCAAAACAAGCGTTACGCCGGTCGCAAATAAAACACCAAACGACAGGGATGTCACCATAGGTATCAAGAACTGCGCCTGAACACTGGTCTCTGACATGATGGGTAACAGCCCCACAAACGTGGTTAAGGAGGTCAAAATGATAGGACGAAATCGATCCTCGGCTCCCTGCAATAACGCGTCCCATAGCTCATACCCTTGCTCACGCAAATGGTTAACGCGATCAATCAGCACCAGGTTATCGTTCACCACAACGCCCGCGCAGGCAATAACACCCATCATAGAAAATATACTCACTTCCCAATCAAGCAGGGCGTGGCCAAAAATTGCGCCCATGATGCCAAAAGGAATAGCTGTCAATACTAAGAAGGGCTGCCAATAGGACTTGAAGGCAATCGCCATAAGACCAAATATGACCAACATGGCTAAACCCATAAACGTCAGCATGGAACTTTTGAATTCGGTCTCCTCCTGAAGTTCTCCGTCTAAATTCAGCTCCAGGCCTGGATACTCTTGCTGCCACAGAGGCAGCTGGGAGGCTAAAATACCATCGACTACTGCGCGAGGACTGGCCCCATCGCTACTGACATCAGCGCCAATCTCTAGCGTGCGCATGCGGTTCAAACGTTCCAGTTTCTGATATCCGGGTTTAATGCTGTAAGTAGCCACTGTGCTAAAAGGGACTTCCTTGCCCGTAGGGGTGCGAATATACATTTCATCGAGATTGGCCAGTGAGCGCCGCTCGCTTTCAGGGTAACGAACCATCACTTTAACGTCTTCACGACCCCGGGGAATACGTTGTGCTTCATCACCATAAAACGCCTGGCGCACCTGCTTGGCGACGCTAGACAGGCTTACATTCAGTGCCTCTGCTGCAGGTTTTAGATCTAGCACCACCTCATCTCTGGGCGAATCAAAACTATCACTCACGTCGAAAACTCCCGGATAAGCGAGCAAAGCCGCCCGAACCCTAGGTGCCAAATCTTCTAAATCTTGAGTGTTGCGGGAGGCGAACAGCAGCTTAATCTGTTTGCCTGGATCTTGAATCGTAAAATCCATTCGAATTTCTTTCGCTTGGGGTACCGGGCCCACAAGGTCGCGGTATTCAAGGGCAATCTGCTCGGTATCGACGCCCTCAGACACCGTGCCAATCTCAATACTGATTGTGTTTTCATTGGTTGTCGCCGAAACATGGCTAATGGCGGGCGTCGCGAAAAATTCAGGCCGCGCATTCCAATCTGACTTTAAGACTTGTGCCGCCGCGACCATGCGATCTCGCAACGCAACGGTATCAGAATAAGGCCCGCCCTCTGGCATCTCAACCGACGCAATCACGTAATCGCTATTCACCTTGGGAAAAAATGCCGACTTCACCCAGCCACCACCGTAGAGGGCGATGCTCATAGAGAAGGCCACCAAAAAGACGCCGGCAACCGCGTAGTGATGACTGAGTGCCCAGCGCAGGAACGGTCGATAACGATGTCCTGCAAACCAGACCATGCCCGATGCGCAGGCCTGCCGCCAACCTGAAAGACGCTGCATGACTCGAGTTTTAGGCTCTTTTTCTGGCCCCAAATGCGCCAAATGGGCGGGCAAAATGAGCAGGCACTCGACCAGAGAAAACGCGAGTGCCAGAAGTACAACAATAGGAATTGATCTGGCTGCTGTCGACCAATCGCCGGGTAACAACAACATGGGCACAAAGAAAATCATAGTGCTGATAACAGCAAACATCACCGGCTTAAACACGCCCCGGACCCCAAGCAACGCACCCACGGGTCCCCGCTCACCGCGTACTTGGTGGGTGTGAATAGATTCACCCACGATAATCGCATCGTCGACTACGATTCCAAGCACCAAGAGGAAGGCAAACAGAGAAATCATATTGAGACTAATGCCCGTGAACTGCAGCATAAATAGCGTGCCCAAGAATGCCACCGCGATGCCACTACCCACCCAGAACGCCAATTTAGGCCTTAAAAACAACACCAAAACAGCAGCGACCAACAGCAAACCGCCAATGCCATTTTCCAGAAGCGTTGTCACCCGCCCACGAAAAGACTTAGAAATGTCGCGCCAAATAGTCAGATTAACTCCGGGTGGCAGGCTCAGCTGCTGCTCGTCGACCCACTCCTTGACCACCCGGTTGGTTTTGAGGACATCTGGGCTGGAGGTAACGTAAACCCGCAGCCCCAAAGCTGGATTATCGTCAAAGGTGACGTCAAGATCTAAATCTACAAAGCCATCTTCAATGACTGCCACGTCACCCAACAGCAATTCAGTGCCGTCGGTTTGCGTCAGCAATGTGATGCGCTCAAAGTCTGCGCGGCCGTAGGCTTGCCCTCGAGTTTGAACACGAACATCCCCTTCCTGAGTTTTGATTGCCCCCGCAGGAAGATTCAGAGAGGTCCCTTGAATTGCAGTGACAACTTGATCGAAGGTCAGTCCATAGCGCCGCAACATCGTTTCCGAAATATTAATCGACACCTCATAGGGCCTGGCCGTAATGAGGTCGACCATCGACACCCAGGGCTGTCTGGCAAGATCGTCCCTCAAGGATTCACCCAGCTCTTTGAGTTCATACTCATCAAGTTCGCCGTACAGCTGCACCACCGTCATCAGGTGCTTGAAGGTAATTTCTGAAACGATGGGCCGCTCTGCATCAGCAGGGAAGCTATTAATAGCATCAACCCGCGTCTTGATATCGGAAGTTAATCGCTGCATTGGATAATTTTGGGTGGCCTCAATCATCACCGTACCCATACCTTGCACCGCAGTCGACCGGATTTCTTTGATGCCGTTTAAATCGTGTATCGCCTCTTCGATGCGCACTGAAATTTGCTCTTCCACCTCGGCTGGACCCGCACCCGGGAAGGGCATTGTCACACTCACCTGATTGATTTCAGAGGTCGGGAAAAATTGTTTGTCTAGGCTAGGAGTCGTCAGTACACCGCCAACAATCAGCAGCAACATCAGTAAATTGGCGGCGATAGGGTTTCTTATCATCCAGTTCAATGGACCCTGCATAATCAGCCATCTCCCATAGCGACAGACAACTCGGAAACTTCAACCTTGAGACCTGCAATCAGGAGACCTGTCTGAGCACGCACGATACGACTACCCTCTTTCAAGCCAGCAACCCAAGCCCACTGTTCTGTGCGGCGCTGCACGATTACAGACTGGCGAATCAACTTATCACCGTCGCCTACTAGCAACACGGTGTTATCTGAGCGCAATGCTGAAGCGGGCAATTGAACCAGGTTAGGCATTGGGGGGGTGGGTATTTCAGCGCGGACAAACATGCCGGGGGTTAAGGGTGGACGGCCCGAGGCTTGCGACTCAAAAGGCTCTAGCACCTCGGCAATTGCATTAACCGTTCTTGACTGCCTATCGACTACAGCCTGGACCCTTCGAATTTTAGCCTGCCACTGCCATTCACGACCACCAAAGTCAGTACTAAGCGTAACAGGGCTGCCCAGATCGACATTGGCGTTCATTGGTAATTTAAGAGCCGCAAGCTGGCTGTCATTAAGCGGGAGTGCGACATCGACGATGTCCGTCGCGTAAATCTCTGCCACTGCAGTACCCGGGGCAATGTATTGACCAAGATCCACCCGCTTAGTCTCAATACGACCGCTAAAAGGTGCCCGAATCTCTGTCCTAGTTAACGCCAATTCTGCCGCCGATACATCGGCCTTTGCTGCTAGCAACGCCGCCTCTGCTGCCTTCATTTGCGGCTGGCGTAAAAACAAGGCGTTCGCTTCTACCGTACCCAGCTCCCGCCACTCACGTTTTGCCTGCCTGTTTCTGCCCCGCTCCTCGGCGAGGCGCTGCTCTGCAGCAGCAACCTGTGACCGTGCCCTAGCAATGGCAAATTCATAGTCGGCCTGCTCAAGCCGCAGCAGAATGTCACCCTCGTTAAAAAATGCACCCTCCTCAAACTGCTGCGACACCTTCTCCACCTTGCCCGAGACTTCAGCCACCAGGCTGATACGCCGACGCGCTTCCACGGTACCTTGTGTGTTCACCGCCAGCGAAATGGCTGAAGGCTGGGCGTGTAGAATTGATACCACAGGTCGCAAAGGTTCTGGGGTGACATTGGCAACGGGCTTGGATTTCCCCGTCAAAACAAGCCCTGCCAACAGTAAACCACCACCTGTAATCAGTGCTGCGATGAAAAATTTTCGAAGGGTTAGGCGCTGTCTACCCGAGGTCTGTACTGGTGTCGTTGTCAAAATGATTTCCATGGCATTGAAGGGTTACCGCAAAGCAAAGTCCATTAGCTCTGCAGTATCGCCAAGTTATACGCGCAAGCCGGGATTTCACGTCTGTAAAAAATTTACTAAATTTTTAGAAAGTATTTTCTAATTATATGAGCGATCTTAAGTGGGTCGGGTCGAAAGCTACCTCACTTTCCCCACCTAATTAATGAACGAATTGGAGAGAAATCATGGCTGAGACTAAAGCAAGCCCCAAAACACGTAAAACCCCGGTCAAAAAGGCTGTTGCCAGCAAAAAGGTAGCCCCCAAGAAAACCGCAGCAAAGAAAACAGCAGCCAAAAAAGCGCCTGCGAAGGCTGCAACGGCAAAAACACGGGCCAAGCAAGCTACTGCCGCCAACAAAGCGGCTGCTAAGGACCTTCGGTCGGTGGCGGTTGAAACCAGTCGTAATGCTCTAAGAGCAGGCCTGGGCGTTTATGGCATGGCGTACGATCAGTTGCTCGAGCAATTGGAAATGTTACAGAGTCAGGTAGACGATGCCCAGGGCAAGCTCAACGAGCGCCGCAAGCAGGCCGAAGCTGTTTACGAAACTCTGGTAAAGCGTGGCACCACCGTCGAAAAGGAAGCCCTCAAGGCCTTCGAAGATCTGGAACTTGACGCCCTGACCGATCGCACCATGCTTGACGAGCAAATGAGCAAAGCCAAGGCGCGATTTGACAAGCTGCGCGCCAAGGTGACCAAAGCCGCATAAACTCGGTCCTGTTGAGTTTTGGGAGGCATTGCCTCCCTTTTTTTGGCTCAAAAAATGGCGCCCACCAGCCGGTCGGGGCCAAACCATGTCGGGAACCCAATCGGACTCTTGTGACGACCTAAGGTAAGCTAACCGTCAGATTTTTTGGCAAGCTTTGGGAGCATGCCGTGACTGTAAAGACGCCTGAACACATTTTAGATACCACGAGGTATTTATTTAACACCCGGGGAGAGGGCTCTGTAACGGCGTCTGACGTTGCCTTAGAGCTCGGTATTAGCACTGGCAATCTTTACTACCATTTTAAAGGTAAAGAGGCTCTGCACCTGGCACTCTTTGCCAAACTGCAAAGAGAGATGATTGTCCTCATGGGACCTGCAGTTCAGGCTCCCGGGTTATTCACGAGTGACCGCACCACAACCCCCATTGAGACCAGCTGGCTGTTCCTGACCGTCGTCTTAGAGAAGATGCTGGAATATCGCTATGTTTACGACAATCCACGAGGCGTTATGAGCCGCTTTGATGATATTGATCGCGGCTTTAGGCGATTACTTCGGATGAAACAAAAGGTGTGCAATAACATTGCAGTAGAATTGGTGCCGGCATCAGATAGAGGCGCTCATCCACATTTGTCTACGCTCACCAACACCATGACGCTGTGTATGAACTGCTGGCTGAGTTACGACCCCATACTAAATCCTCAGGATGCCGAAACTTTATCGGTACACCGTGGCGTGCTACAAATATTGTCTCACTGCGCACCCTATCTAGGAGATGAACAACGCAACTTTTACAACATTTGTGAGCAACTTTACCAACAAATGATCGACGAAAACGCCGGTTCACTGGACTGAGCCGTCGGTATACGTTACAAAATACGCCTATTTTTACTCACTCAGGAAAAATCATATGACAATTGCAATCGGCGATACCATCCCTGCGGCCAACCTCATGGTAATGGGCGAAAATGGCCCTGGTGGCGTTACTACCAGCGAACTGTTTGACGGCAAAAAGGTCCTCCTATTTGCTGTACCCGGGGCATTTACCCCTGGCTGTTCCATGACCCACCTACCGGGCTATGTGGCCCATGCCGACCAAATTAAGGCAGCTGGTATCGATAGCATCATTTGTTTGTCAGTCAACGATGCCTTTGTCATGGGAGCTTGGGGCGAGGCACACAGCGCCGACCAGATCATAATGCTGGCCGACGGTAATGGTGAACTCACCAGTAAACTCGGCCTAGAGCTTGACGGCAGTGGATTCGGCTTAGGGACGCGATCGCAGCGCTATGCCATGGTTGTTGACAACGGCAAGGTCACTCACCTCAATATTGAGGAGGGACCAGGCGTTGACGTAAGTTCTGCTGAGAACATGCTAGCGCAGCTGTAGGCCTTTTTACGCCATCGTTCGCATTAAAGACACCGCGAACGGTGGCTCTCTCCCCTGATAGCAACTCCCTTTAGTAACACCCCTGTCGCTAATAGGGTAGCAACCACCACAACCCCAGAGACACCACAAAAGCGCCCACAAAGTTGAGCAGCAGACCCTCTCGAAACATCGTGCTGATGCCCACCCTATTGGTGCCATAAATAACCGCATTGGGTGCTGTAGCAACCGGCAGCATAAAAGCAAAACTCGCACTCATGGCTGCGGGCACCATCAATAGTTTAGGATCAATTCCCGCAGCGAGCGCCGCGGCAGCCAAAATTGGCATTAATAATGCGGTAGTTGCGGTATTGGAAGTGGCTTCGGTCATAAAGGTCACGGCGAGGCAGATCAGTAACAACATCAGCACGGTTGGCAAAGTTGCTAATGCCACTAAGGCTTCACCAGCAACGGCGGAAAGGCCCGAGGCCATAAACGCACTCGCCAGACAAATACCCCCTGCAAACAACAGTAAAACGCCCCAGGGAATGCTAGCGGCCTCCTGCCAAGTGATAAGTGGTGCGCCTTCATCATCTCGCCAAATAAACAGCACAATCACGGCCAAAAATGCCACAGAAGCATCGTTAGCACTGGGTACACCCAATAGCTCTCGCCAACCCCCAAGTGGCTCAGAGCGGGTCATCCATGCCAAAGCCGTCAACCCAAAAATTATGAGTACTCTCTTTTCTGCACTGCGCCATGCAGCCGACTGTGGCAGCGTCACCAAAAGCTTGTCAGGTAAAGAACGCGTTAACCAAAGCGCCGCCACGGCAATCATGACCACGACAATAGGCAGCCCCCATGACATCCACTGGGTAAAACCTATCGTCAGCCCGGTTGTATCTTCATACACTTGCATAAAAATTAAATTGGGAGGTGTGCCGATTGGAGTTCCCAGCCCCCCAATAGAACATGACCAGGCCAGACCCAGTAACAGCGGTGCGGCCAAGCGCTCCTTCTGCTCAGCGCTATCCAGAACCGCCACTGCAACCGGCAGTAGCATCAACACAGTGGCCGTATTGGAAATCCACATACTCAATACCGCGCCCGAAATCATAAAGCCCAGTACCAAACGGCGAGGGCTATCAGATCCCACCAATCGAATAACGCCCAGGGCTACACGCTTATGAGCGCCGGTTGACTCCATTCCCCGCGATAGGAGAAAGCCGCCCATCAATAATAAAATCAGGGGCGAACCATAGGCCGCCCCAGTTTGGGCTGGGGTAAGTACCCCAAACATAGGCATTAAGGCGAGGGGCAATAAAGACGTTACTGGAATAGGTATGGGCTCAAAAATCCACCAAAATATACACAAGGTTGCCGTCACCGACGTTACAACCATGTCCTGAGACAGCCCGTAATGAATGCCTAACAATCCTACTAGGGCCGCTAAGACCAGGCCGGGAACAACGGATGTGTTTGGATTTAGCACTTTTTGACTTTAACCCTCGAATAACGAAAACACGATACTGAATCACAGCCAAGAAAGTGTAAACTCTCGCGATGACTGACAGTGTCCCCTATCCATTGATCGACCGCTTTAATCGCCGTATTGAATACGTGCGCCTGTCGGTAACTGACCGGTGCGACTTTCGCTGCACCTATTGTATGGCTGAAGAGATGACTTTTTTGCCCCGCAGTAAGGTACTCAGCCTCGAGGAGATCGCCCGTATTGCTGGAGTATTCGTTCAATTGGGCGTCGCCAAGCTTCGTGTAACGGGTGGCGAACCCTTAGTGCGCCGAGACGTCACGACGCTTTTTCAAGCGCTGGGGTCGCTACTAAAAAAAGATGGACTGCAAGAGTTGGCCGTCACCACCAACGGCAGCCAATTGGTGCGCTTCGCTCCTGCGTTACGGGCTGCGGGCGTTACCACTCTCAATATTAGCCTAGACACCCTGGACTCTGCTCGATTTAGGGCATTGACCCGAACCGGGACTCTCGAGGATGTGATCGCGGGGATAGACGCTGCCCAAGCGCAAAATTTTCCTCGAATACGCCTCAATGCCGTTGTGTTACGGGGTAACAACGAAGACGACGTCCTACCTTTGCTCGACTTTGCCGTAAAGCGCGGGTTGGACATCGCTTTTATTGAGGAGATGCCACTGGGACAAGTCAACTTGGCAGGCAAGCCCCTAGAATACCTGTCCAGCGACTCCATCCTGAATGACGTGGAACAACACTACAACCTCGAGAGCGAGGTCGCTCCTGACCATAGTGGCCCTGCTCGCTATTGGCGCGTTGCTGGCTCGTCGAGTCGTATGGGCCTGATATCGCCTCACAGTAATAATTTTTGCGCTAGCTGTAACCGGTTACGGGTAACTGCCGAGGGACAACTCCTACTGTGCCTGGGGAATGAACATTCCATCAGTCTCCGTGATCTACTTCGTGACGGCGCCAGCGATTTTGAACTGAGTAGCGCGATTGTTACGGCATTAAATGACAAGCCCGAGCAACACGTTTTTGATCAACCAGACCAACCCCAAATCATGCGCTTCATGAATGCTTCGGGCGGCTGAATACTTAGGATATACACTTGGAAACCACCTTATACCCCCAACTCGATGACGTGACTGCCATCAGCACTGCCTTTAGTGAAGCTGGCTATATTTGCACCCCTCGAATTGCCACTGTCGTCTATCTTGCGGCGGCCCTCAATAAACCGATTTTAGTAGAGGGCCCTCCAGGCGTCGGTAAGACAGAACTGGCTAAAACCTGCGCCGAGGTTATTGCTAAACCCCTGGTTCGACTTCAGTGCTATGAGGGTCTAGATGAAGCAAAAGCGCTTTATGAATGGAAATACGGTAAGCAGTTGCTCTACACCCAGATACTTAAGGAACAACTGGGCGATATTTTGGATGGTGCCAAGGGCCTCAAAGAATCCATTCAGCGCTTGCACAGCACCGGCGATGTTTTTTATGCCAAGGAATTTCTCGAGCCACGCCCACTGCTTCGGGCCATGGAGCAAGATGATGGCGCGGTGCTACTCATTGATGAAATTGATAAAGCTGATTTCGAATTTGAATCGCTACTACTGGAAGTGCTATCGGACTATCAGATATCAATTCCAGAAATTGGCACGATTCAGGCACGGTCTAAGCCCATGGTGTTTCTAACCAGTAACGATACCCGTGATCTATCTGATGCCCTCAAACGCCGCTGTTTACACCTACATATTCCGTTTCCTTCAATTGAGTTGGAAAGCCGAATTGTTACCGCTCGAGTTCCAGAGCTAGAGAGCCACTTAAGTGATCAACTGGTGCGGTTTGTACACGCGATTCGCGAGCTCGATTTGAAAAAATCTCCCGCGATTTCCGAGACTCTGGACTGGGCTAGAAGCCTACTACTGCTACACGCCAACCAACTCGATGCAAAGTTAGTCCATGACACCCTTAATGTGCTGCTTAAATACGAGGAGGACATTGTTGAAGCTGAAGGCCAACTGGGTAAACTTTTAAAAATTGCAGAGGGTCTATGACAACTACCGCTGGGAGTAATCAGCTGCTGGCTTTCATAAAATTTCTGCGTGGAAAAGATGTTCCTGTTTCACCCGCGGACACTTTGGATGCGGTGCATGCCGCAGGTTTATTGGGCTATGACGATCGTACAGTGTTAAGAGACGGTCTAGCTGCTGTTTTGGCGAAGAGTACTTTTGAAGAATCCACTTACCGAGAGGCTTTCGATCTATTTTTTGCACCGCAGCAACTGGATACCCAGACTCTTGAAAGTGGTAATGGCGAACAGCCGGCCTCGACCTCTGAAAATGGCGCCGATCAAGATAAGACGACGACAGCCAATGACTCAGCACAGAGTCTAGAAGAGCTGCTGCAAAACCCCACCGCACAGGAAGACCCTACCTTGGCAGGGCTTATGAATTCAGCCCTGATGAATGCCCTGCAAAGCGGTGACGAGAGCACACTTGCCATGGCTATTGAAGCCGCTGCCGAAACAGCCAAGGTCGACGAAATTCGCCTATTCACCCAGCGAGGTCAGTTCACGCGAAGACTTCTCGATGCGCTGGGCGAAACCGCATTGCGAGATGCAGCGATTGAATTTGAAAAAAGCCAACCAAGGGCCTTTGAAGAGATACAACGCTTGCGAGAGAACCTTCGCTACCGTGCTCGTGATCGAGTCGAACGCGCTTACCTTGTCCACGCTGCGGGAGATACTGAAGACTTCCTAGATGACGCCCTATCGGAAGTTAGGCTGGCCAATATCAGTCCCCACCAGATGGCGAGGATGCGCAAACTGATGGACCGTATGGCCCGCAAACTGGCAAGCCGACATGGTAGACGGCGTCAGAGAAAACGCCGCGGCCAGCTCAACGTGCCGATGACCCTGCGCGCCTCGGTGGCCACAGACGGCATCCCCTTTAATACACACTGGCGACAAGTTCAGAGAAAAAGACCTCAGATAATGGCTATTTGTGACGTTAGTGGCTCAGTTGCAGCTTATGCCAAATTCTTGCTGATGTTCCTCTATGCGCTACAAGATGTGCTACCAAGAACGCGCAGCTTCGCTTTCTCAAGTTCGCTTGGTGAGGTAACCGACTGGTTTAGTGAATTCCCCGTTGAAGAGGCCGTGTCGCGGGTAAACCGCGTTTACGGTGGCGCTACAGATTACGCCCGCGCCTTTACCGATTTTAACGAACTCGCCCTTCAAGATATCAACAGGGCAACCACCGTGATCATTCTTGGGGACGCGCGGAACAACAATTCTGATCCGAGACTTGATTTGTTGGCAGAGATTAAAGCGAAATGTCAGCGCCTTATTTGGCTGAATCCCGAACCCCGACTCGCCTGGGGAACGGGTGATTCGGCAATGCTGAAGGTAACTCAGCACTGTCACATAGCGACGGAATGTAATAACCTCAAGCAACTGGAGCGAATTATCGACACATTACTGTCAGCAATGCACGGAAATTAAGGCATCCAATCAGGGCCAGGTTTTACCGTGCTTAAACCGCTGGAATGCGAGGGTGCACAGTGGACAATACAGAAGCCACCAAGGACGGTGGCAGGCTACCGTTAACGCGATCGCTTGAGGCCGAGGTCCTGGCCACTTTCATCGCTGAGGAACATCATGGCGGCCTTGATGACACCGACCTTGTGGCTGCATTAGCCCAGATTAGCCTGGATCACTCCCCCCTATTAGACGCACTGAGCAACGCTAATCAGGAATACCCAAACAGCAATAGCGCGGCAATATTGCGCTGGGTTGATGCCACTTTTTTGTGCTGGCAAAACCACGCCACCTTGGCACCGGAGGCTCGACAGATAGTCAATCGCAGCAGATCTCTCGCTGCCGCCTTTGCCCTGACAGACTCGCGCTTCTTTACGCCAGGAGGCCATGGCTTACACCGTCTCCTCGACCTTCTATATGATTTTTTCAAGGGCTGGCATCCAGGCCTCGGTGGCAACGCCCAGAGCATGCTAGCGACGGCAACAGAAATCATAGAACGCATTCAAGTCGACTTTCCCAGTGAATCGCAAGTTGATGAGACTCGGATTTTGGTTGAGCCAAGAGTGCACCGCCATGAGGAGAAGTTAAAGCAGCTCGAACCCCTGCTCTTAGAGCGTGAACTAAAGAATTTGGGAGAAGATGCCATCCGGCAAGCCGCTGCTTGGCTTATCAATATCGGCATAAATCAAACCGCATTACCCGAGTCGGTGGCGCAATTTATTACCTCAGATTGGTATGAAAGCGGCGTCTGCATTGCAATACAACACGGTTTTGATAGCGGTCAGTGGCGAACTTTCATCGATACCACACAGCTTCTGGTCGACGCCGTACAGCCGGTCAGCCCTACAGACGGTAATGAAGTGCATAGGCTTTATATGACTATGCAGCAAATTTCGATCACCTTGTCGCAGCAATTAGTCAGCTTGCAAGATGACACCGAGGCCGTTGCCAGTGCCGTTGGGTTGATCGAATACGCCATGTTAAGAAATGTTCGAGGCGAGGACCTTGGATTACAGGAAGTCGACCCCATCGCGGGGGGCTCCGGAGATAACCTTCCTATCGCCGACAATGATTTAACCGCCTTAGACTTAAAGCCGGGTAACTGGTTTTTAATGCAGACAACTGAGGGGGCGATTCGCTTACGCTTTGTAGGAACACTGATTAACAACTATTACCTGCTGTTTATGGACCTGCACGGTAACCGCGCACTGCGGAAATCTACGCACGAATTCCGGACCTTAATAAACTCAGGAGAAATCCGGTGCCTCGAGGCCCAAGATAGTTTCTGTCTTGCTATGACCCGCGCAATTGAACTGCGTCAAAAACACAATATTGAAGCCAATGCCCAACCAGACCCGACACCCAGCCCCATAGATAATAAGCCAGCCCAGCACGACCAGACCAACCTACCCAAGTATGAAAACGAAACCCAAGTTCAGCATGATGCCGAAGCTGCTGGGCATTGGCCGCCGCCACAGAAAACGACTGACCACCCACCACCAACGTCTATAGATACCGGTTACGACCCAAACACGGTGATTAAACTGCAGATTCCGATGGGTACCTGGCTGGGATTCCATGATCGTGACCCGCCCCTTATGGCGAAGGTTGTGGCCAGTGACCTTGAGAAGAACAGTTACATTTTTACCAATCGGGATGGCATTAAAATGCGAGAGCTGACGGTTCCGCAACTCGTTGCACTCATTGACAGGAATATGGTGGACATCCTTGAGCGAAAAACCAATTTTCGCGAGACCGCTAGCCAATTGTTCCAACAGCAAGAGCGCATTGATAAACGGCCCCAATAAACACTTCGGCAGCGGCAAGCGCCTTCAATCGATGTTCTCCAATGAAAACCCGCCCGTGTCCCCCTGACTGCCGTCATCCTTCGCCAGTTTAAATCGAAGCCTAAGATTATTGCCTGAATCGGCATTTTTGAGTGCCTCTTCCTCGGAGATTTTTCCTTCACGTGCGAGATCAAACAACGCTTTATCGAAGGTTTTCATGCCAATATTTTCCGACTTTTCCATCATTTCTTTAATACCGGCAATCTCACCCCTAATGATCAACTCGCTAACACTGGGAGTCCCCAACAAGATTTCAATGGCTGCTGCACGACCACCGTCTGTAGCAGGGATTAGCCGCTGGGAAATAAAAGCCCGTAAGTTGAGCGATAAATCCAGCAGTAACTGGGAGCGCTTGGCCTCTGGGAAAAAGTTAATGATTCGATCTAACGCCTGATTCGCATTGTTGGCGTGAAGTGTAGAAATACACAAATGTCCGGTTTCCGCAAAAGAAATGGCCTGCTCCATCGTCTCGCGATCGCGAATTTCGCCAATAAGAATGGCGTCGGGAGCCTGCCGCAAGGTGTTCTTAAGGGCGTTGTGCCAGCTGCGAGTATCTACACCGACCTCTCGCTGATTAACGATGGAACGCTTGTGACGATGGACAAATTCGATGGGGTCTTCAATAGTGACAATATGGCCTGCATTATTTGCGTTCCTATAGTCAATTAGCGCTGCCAACGACGTCGACTTGCCCGAGCCCGTAGCACCCACAAAGAGAATAAGGCCTCGTTTCTCCATAATAAGTTCGGTAAGCAGTGGCGGTAGCCCCAAATTTTCCCAATTTGGTATATCGGTGACGATATGCCTAGCGACAATCGAGACTTGGTTGCGCTGATTGAATATATTGACTCGAAACCGTCCAACCCCCGAGATGGAAACGGCGAGATTTAGCTCTAGCTCATTTCGAAACTCCCCACGCTGGGTATCATCCATGATCTCGTCGGCAATAACGGCAATTTCACCGGGCTTTAATACATCCGGAGCGATGGGCCTTAATTCCCCATCAAATTTTGCACAAGGCGGCGCTCCCGTGCTGAGAAATAGATCGGATCCACCCTGTTCGGCTAAAACCCTCAACCAAGCTTCAATTTTCATGCCCCACCTCCTTGTTGGCCAATTACCATTGAGACTTTTCACTCTTCGTCTGTACCCCAGCGAAGACAGCACTTACACTTGCCTCGCTATTAAACCCGACTGACGCCTCTAATACACCCCAAGGCGTCAACGTCTTTGGAGATTTAGACGCCCTTGGACTTACCACTGACAGCTAAATACAACCTCGTTTCCGGTTCAGGTAAAGATTTACTGGCTGGTATTTGCCGAGGTATTGAGAAAGAAGGGCTCCGTGTTGACTCTGTAACCGGCATGCTGGCCCAAAGTCCACATCCACAGGCACTGGGATCAGCCCTCACCCACCCTTCAATCACCACCGATTATTCAGAGTCGTTATTAGAGTTTATAACGCCAGTAGCACATGATGTAGAACTCACACTGTCCCAACTCGATGCCATCCACCGCTTTACCGCTTCACAGTTAGACGGCGAATTAATCTGGGGCGCCAGTATGCCCTGTATCGTTGCGGGAAACAGCAGCATTCCTATTGCCAACTATGGCACATCCAATGTTGGACAAATGAAGCGCGTTTACCGCAATGGTCTGGGTGTTCGCTACGGTCGAATGATGCAGGCAATCGCGGGAATTCATTACAACTTTTCAATGCCGGAAGCTTTTTGGCAGGCGGCCTGGGAACACGAGGGAAGCCAAGGCTCACTTCAAGATTATCAAACGGCAGGATATCTAGGCCTCATTAGAAATTTTTTCGATCGCGCCTGGTTACTGATTTATTTATTGGGGGCCTCCCCCGCGGTGTGTGCAAGTTTTCTTGCTGGAAACCGCGAGCATCCCCTAACTCCCTTCGATGCGGGAGGAACCAGTCTTTACTTGCCCAATGCGACATCGCTACGTATGGGGGATCTGGGCTACACCAGCAACGCCCAATCAAGCCTCGACGTTTGCTACAACAATCTCGATCATTATTTGGCAACACTTAGCAACGCCATCGTCACACCGCACGCTGACTACGCCCACTTCGACCTGACCGAAGGTGGCGAGAAGGCACAGCTCAATAACGCTTTGTTACAGATCGAGAATGAATTCTACAGCCCCATTCGCCCAAAACGGGTTGCGCAATCTGGAGAAGCTCCCATCGTCGCCCTTAAGCGTGGGGGTATTGAATACATCGAAATTCGCTGCATCGATATCAACCCCTTTTTACCCTTGGGAATTGACGCGGAGACAATGCGTTTAATCGATGTATTTCTTGTCGATGCCATCCTCTCAGAGAGCCCGCTGTGTAATGAGGCCGGACAACGGCGCAATCAGGAAAATCTACGTCGGGTTGTTAATGAAGGTCGTTCCCCTGACCTGCAGCTGCTAACCGCAGAAGGCGAGCAGCCGCTAAAGGCAGTGGCTGATAAATTACTCGAGAGCATGTCTAAAACCGCCCAAACAATGGATGCCGAAGCCGGATCAGATCTTCATCAGCAGGCTATAGCCGCGGCTTACGCCCGCATCGCCGACCCGGAAAGCACCCCTTCAGGACGCGTCCTGCAGGAAATGCGCGATACCAATACCCCCTTTTGGCAGTTAGCGCTCAACTACTCGAGGCAGTGGCACAAAGCGCATTTGGCAGCGCCACTGGGGCCTATCGAAATGGCTGAATTCCACACCGCAACCGCGGTTTCTCTGCAACAACAAAAAGCCATGGAACAGGATGATCAGGTACCCTTTGAAACGTATCTAGCTCGGTTCTACAGCCAATACAAAGCGGCACAAGACTAGTCAAAACAGTCTCTAACTAGCCCTCGAACTGGCTGAACATAAAAATAGCTGTTTGAGGCATCGGGACACCGCATGACGATATTATTTGCACACAAAGCCTCGAAGTTCGATAAATTCGCACATCATCACAGTCCAATTTCCAAACCAGGTGTAAAGCCTATAGGCAAAAAAAAGCCCGGTTACTATGAACCGAGCTTTTTATCAGGCTGGGCTACGCTGATGCGATCATGCCACAGCCTTCGCGCTTACTCTGGGGCGACGATAGCAACCAGCTCAACATCAAAAATGAGCGTCGCATTAGGACCAATGACCTGTCCGGCACCACCCGATCCGTAAGCAAGCTCACTGGGGATATACAACTTGTAGGTTGCGCCTTCTTTCATCAACTGCAGCGCTTCGGTCCAACCCGCAATCACTTGAGTCACACCAAAGGTAACGGTTTGGCCACGATCATAAGAGCTGTCAAACACGGTCCCGTCAATCAACGTGCCTCGGTAATGCACCTCAACTTGGTCATCAACGCCTGGGCTGGCACCCGTACCTGCCTCTACCACCTCGTACTGGAGTCCTGATTCAGTCACCATGACGCCTTCGCGCTGAGCATTTTCAGCGAGGAACGCCGCACCAGCTTCCGAATTACCCTCTGATATAACGGCTTGCTCACTGTCACGTTCGGCTTGAATTTTTTCCTGAAACGCCATCATCTCAGCGGTGATTTCTTCCTCAGATAGGCGCGGCTCAGTGCCTTCAAAGGCATCGCGCATGCCAAGTGCATAGGCATCGACATCCATCGTCATGCCATCTGCTGCCATACGCTCACCCATGCGCAGGGCAATACCGTAGGACAGGCGCTTTTCAGGGGTATCTAATGTCATAGGTTCGGGCTCCTTAGCCTGCTCCTGACAAGCGGACAAGGCGCCTACCAGAACGGGCGCCATCAAAAAAGTCGCAAGGCGACTTGTAGTCATTCGAAACATAGTTTCATCCTGCAATTAAGTGATCGACCCCAACTGGCGTCGTTGAAAGTACCGCGCCATTTTACTGGGAGTATCACCCTTGTGCCACTGATAACCATGAATGATGGGTAACTTACCGAAAACAGAGACTGATTTAGGGTGATAACAGCGTCCCTAAGCCTTCTATTCGCTGTGGGGAGACCGTTGAACCCGAACTCGCGAAGGCGATAACAAGGTTATCTATCACCCTGTTTTCTTGGGTCAGTACAAGGTCAGACGGCTCAAGAGCCAGCAAAGTTTCAAAGTACAATTCAGCCAGAGCATATTCACATTTGAGCTCTAGCTGCTGTAGCTGTTCACGCTGGCTTGCTAGAACCTGAACCCCCCGCCATCTGTGACGGGTAGCTCGCAGTGGAATGACGACATCGTCAAGCCAAGGCGCTGCAGTAGCGACAAGTTCAAGATGACCCGCCGTACTAAGGGCAAAGTTTTTTCTACCTAACCAGCCCATGAGCAGCAGCTCCAATACGACGCATTGATGCTCGTCTTGCAATGCCATCATCTCCGCCGATAAGATCGAATCAGACCACTGCATCACTGCCCAGGCCCAAAAATCTTCAACATTGAGCTCTTCAGAAATCACTGAAGCAGTCATCGGTTGTTCCTGCAATAAGCCTTAACTTGTCTCGACGAGACAGTCGGCGGGTTTGTGCTTCCAGTTGCTGCGCCTCGCTGCGTGAGGTTGCTGATTTTTTCCATACTAATGTTACTGGCCTCCTGGCACGGGTATAACGCGCACCCCCGACCAACTCTCCGTTATGCTGTCGCACACGTCTCGTCAGGTTGACAGTCACACCGGAATAAAGTGTCTGGTCGGCACAGCGAACCAAATACACCCACCAACCGCTAGACTCCGAGGGGCATTCGTCATACGCTTCAGGGGTGTTATTATGCTGCGTCATTTACCCACCTACTTTACAGTTTTTCTCTAGGGAGTCCCCATGACCCAAAGCATCGTCCATGTCAGCGAAGCCACTTTTGACGCTGAGGTACTTTCCGCCGACCTGCCTGTGCTGGTCGACTTCTGGGCCGAATGGTGTGGTCCCTGCAAGATGATAGCGCCTATCCTCGATGAACTCGCTACCGAATACCAAGGGCGCTTGAAGATTTGTAAGGTCGACGTCGACTCCAACCCAGGTATTCCTGAAAAATTTGCCATCCGCGGTATTCCTACGCTCATTATTTTCAAAGACGGTAATGCGGTGGAAACCAAAGTGGGAGCACTCAGCAAGTCCCAACTAACCGCGTTTGTTGACGAATGCCTCTAAGTCGGTTCAATGAGAGCCTCCTATATTCGGCCTTCCAACAACAATGATTAAAAAAGATCCATAAAAGATGCATAAAGGGGGCTGGACGCCTCCTTTATGCAATGCTAGTTTACGGATATGGACGACCAGCCCGGTCGTTCTGATGTTCCTTTCCAACCCTTTTGTGCCTCAGGCAACCCTTTTTTTGCGGTGTCTGTGCAAAACGTCGGTTTCGAACAGATCGTACCTGCTGTGGATTCACACCACAGCAGCACCCCTTTTTCCCAATGAATCCGGACATAACCCGTGGATGAAAACAATAGCTCAATGAGCAAAGACACAGAAGCAGCAAGTGCTTCAGAAACACCTACCGCTAACGAAGCCGCAGCTCCATCAGCCCCTGAAGCCTCGGCCAAAAATACAATGGCCGAAGACTCCGCCCCAGAACCTGCGGTAACGGCTGAGGTTGTAGCTGCTGAAAAAGAACCGTCGAAGAAAGAACTGGCGGAGAAAGAAACTGCGGATGCCCCCAGCAGCAGTGATGCTGATTCAGAGGCTGGACAAACCAAAACTCTGAAGTTGAATCGTGGCGAGGGTGCAGAATCCGACGGTTCAGAGCAGCCAGACGGGGGCACCGGCACGGAAACCCCAGAAGCCAGTGACAAAGATGGCGGCGGTAATAACAATCGTCGAGGCCGTAACCGGCGTCAGCGCCGGCGGGAACCCAGCACACCCAGTGCCAATCCACTGAGCCTCACTGAGTTAAAAGATAAACCGACCCAAGAATTGATCGATATGGCTCAGGAAATGGGCCTCGAGAACATGGCCCGGTCGCGCAAGCAGGATATTATTTTCGCTCTGCTCAAACGCCATGCTAAAAGCGGCGAGGACATTTGGGGCGATGGCGTCCTTGAAATTTTGCAGGATGGTTTTGGCTTCCTGCGCTCTTCAGACTCGTCTTACCTCGCAGGCCCAGACGATATATACGTAAGTCCCAGTCAAATTCGACGCTTCAATTTGCGTACCGGCGATACGATCACTGGCATGATCCGCCCACCTAAAGACTCTGAACGCTACTTTGCGCTGCTGAAGGTCAAAGACGTCAATTTTGAGGTGCCTGAGAGCGCCAAAAGTAAAATTCTGTTTGAAAACCTAACGCCCCTGTTCCCCAACCAACGACTGTCCCTTGAAAAAGGCAATGGGTCTACAGAAGATTTAACAGGTCGAATCATTGATCTTGTAGCGCCTATCGGTAAAGGCCAACGAGGACTGCTCGTAGCCCCGCCGAAAGCGGGCAAGACCATCATGATGCAGAATATAGCTCAGGCGATTATCACCAATAACCCTGAGTGTTACGTGATTGTGCTACTCATTGATGAGCGTCCAGAGGAAGTGACCGAAATGCAGCGCTCGGTCGGTGCAAGAGGTGCAGAAGTGGTGGCCTCGACATTTGACGAACCCCCTTCACGTCACGTTCAAGTAGCCGATATGGTGATTGAAAAAGCCAAGCGCTTGGTCGAGCACAAGCGTGACGTTGTCATTCTTCTCGATTCAATCACTCGACTTGCACGGGCCTACAATACTGTTGTACCCAGCTCCGGCAAGGTTTTGACAGGTGGCGTAGACGCTCATGCTCTAGAAAGACCCAAGCGCTTCTTTGGTGCTGCACGGAACATTGAAGAAGGCGGAAGTCTGTCAATTATCGCGACCGCACTCATCGATACCGGCTCAAAAATGGATGAGGTCATTTATGAAGAGTTCAAAGGCACCGGTAATCTTGAATTACATCTAGATCGGAAAATTGCGGAAAAGCGCATTTACCCCGCGATTAACATCCGTCGATCTGGCACTCGTCGTGAAGAACTACTCACCGGGGAAGACGAGCTTCAGCGCATGTGGATTCTGCGCAAACTGCTGCACGGCATGGAAGACCTACCGGCCGTTGAGTTTTTATTGGATAAGCTCAAAAACACTAAATCCAATGAAGAATTCTTTAAATCAATGAAACGTAAATGAGCGCGAACAGCCGCCGTCACAGACGGCACCCTGACTGGACCCTTAACCCCTAATTCAATCGGGCTCGCTAACTTCCCTATGTGAGGACAATGTATGGCCGCACAGTTCACCGATTTGCGGGACTTCATTGCCACTCTTGAAGCAGAAGGGCAGTTAGTTAGGATCTCCGCCGAAGTCGACCCACACTTGGAAATGACCGAAATTGCCGACCGCACACTTCGCGGCGGCGGCCCTGCCCTACTCTTTGAGAATCCCAAGGGTTACAGCATGCCGGTGCTGGCCAATTTATTTGGCACAGAAACCCGTGTGGCGCGGGGAATGGGAGCAACATCAACCGCAGCGCTTCGGGAAATTGGCGAACTGTTAGCGTATTTACGACAGCCTGATCCGCCAAAGGGCATGCGCGACCTTATCGACAAGGCACCGCTGTTGAAGAAGGTCCTGAACATGGGGCCAAAGACCATAAAGCGCCCGCCTTGCCAAGAAGTCGTGTTAGAAGGCGACGCTGTCGATTTGACCACCATTCCGGTTCAAACCTGCTGGCCAGGCGATGTAGGCCCCCTTATTACCTGGCCCTTGGTGATAACCCGCGGCCCCGAAAAGCCAAGAATGAACCTAGGGATCTACCGAATGCAGCGTTTGGGACCCCGAAAGTTAATCATGCGGTGGCTCTCTCACCGCGGTGGAGCACTGGACTTCAGAGACTGGACTATCAAACATCCTGGGGAACCTTACCCAGTCGCTATCGCGCTGGGTGCTGATCCAGCAACCACCTTAGGGGCTGTGACACCGGTCCCAGACGCGCTGTCTGAGTACGCCTTTGCCGGTTTATTACGCGGCAGTAAAACCGAGCTTGCCGAATGTTTAAGCGATCGCTGCAAGGCGAATGATTTGCGGGTCCCAGCCCATGCCGAAATAATTCTCGAGGGCTATATCGACCCTAATGAGGAGGCAGACGAAGGCCCATACGGAGACCACACAGGCTACTACAACGAAGTTGAACGCTTCCCGGTGTTTACCGTAGAAAAGATGACAACCCGCAAAAATCCTATTTATCACAGTACTTACACGGGTCGTCCACCCGATGAACCCGCCATTTTAGGCGTCGCACTCAATGAAGTTTTTGTGCCGCTGCTACAAAAACAGTTTCCGGAAATTGTCGATTTCTACTTACCACCAGAAGGCTGCTCTTACCGAATGGCTGTTGTCACTATTCGCAAAGAATATCCCGGGCACGCCAAGCGCGTCATGCTGGGAATTTGGTCCTTCTTACGCCAATTCATGTACACCAAGTTTATTATTGTCGCCGACGAGGACATTAATGCACGCTCTTGGGAGGACGTCATCTGGGCGATGACAACCCGAATGGATCCCCGAAGAGACTGCGTTTTCATAGACAATACACCGATCGACTATCTGGATTTTGCATCCCCGGTTCCAGGCCTCGGATCTAAAGTTGGCATGGATGCCACCAACAAATGGGAGGGTGAAACCGATCGGGAGTGGGGTGAAGCGATCTCCATGGATGGCGCAGTAAAGCATCGTATCGATGAAATTTGGAAGGATCTAAATATAGAGTTGCCGGGACGCTAGACAGAA
Organism: uncultured Luminiphilus sp.; assembly: GCA_938091995.1. Taxonomy (GTDB): domain Bacteria; phylum Pseudomonadota; class Gammaproteobacteria; order Pseudomonadales; family Halieaceae; genus Luminiphilus. The sequence continues at coordinate 62,441 of CALKNZ010000038.1, forward strand.
AGAAGTTAGAGGAGACTAGGCCTTCTGCTTTTCTGGCAGGGGCACATCCGGCAGTGGCGTCATAATCAGTGCTGCTGCCTCTAAAGATAGGGACCTGGCTCGCTCATGGTCACCCATAGCCGTACAGAAACGCGCCAACTCGCCACAGTTCTCCGCAGTCGCACCGCGCTGATGTGCTTCTTCAAGCCAGGTGCCCGCCATATCCCACTCCTGAGCATGCAGTGCCACCCTAGCACCCGTCAGAAGCAAGATACCGTCACCAGTAGGGGCTTCCATCCATTTTTGAATAATTTTGAGTAGCTTGCGTGGGTTGTCAGGGGGGAAGTGTCCCAAAATGACCGCCAGCTCACCTTGCCAATCTTTAGCAAGCCACGCCACGAGTTGTTTTTCTGCCTCACGAAAACCACCCAGCTTGATCAGGGCATTGACGTAACAAACTTTGAGCTGCAACTGCTCCCGTTGTGCCTTTGATATACCTCGCCATAATGCCTCCAGAGCGTTAATGCTGCCATCGGGCTGGTCAGCAATCGCCCTGATGAGCGCGTCCCAAAGCTCACCCTCAAGCCCACGCAGCGCTACGTCTTCTAATAAGCCGTACTTGTGGAGCTCAGGCAACAACGGGCGCAGCGCCTCCCATTCACCCAGATGGCGATGGGCTCTGGCCAAAAGTGCTAACACATAGGGATGTTTTGCCGCGTTAGCCCGGGCCCGAACTAGGGTTGCCAGCGCCTGCTCATAATTCCCCGCAGATAATTGGAGCTCTGCCTGTGTCAACTCAACGGCCACACCGGCATCGGCTTCAACACCCTCTGCCTTTCCGAGTTGTTCCTTGGCGTCCTCAATATCCCCCAGTCTAAAACTCGCTCGCGCAGCAATCAGATGATTCACAAGAGGTGCCTCGCTGTAGCGTGCCGAGCGGAGCAACTGCTTGCGCGCACGCTCCCAATTCCCCTCGATAAAACTGATGAGACCACGGTTGGTGAGCGCTGTGGCATTGCGACTCTTACGCAGCCCCAGCCAACCGCTAAATAAGCGCTGCGTACCCCATACTCGTCGGACAGTATTCAGCGTAAGGGCCAGAAGCCCCCAGCTAACCAGCCACAATAGCAGGGCAAACCAGACACTGGTCTCAACCACCACATCACCCAGACTGGCATAAACGTAGCCGCCATCTTGATCAACTTGATTGACCAGGGCAGCACCCAACACAAGGCCTAAGACCATCAACACGAGAAAGCCGCGCATAGTCAGTCAACCTCCGCCGGAGCCACCACATCCAAGGCATCGTCAACACTCGCTATCGCTCTAATCGCATCGGCTAAAGCAGCGCGAGAGTTCAGTAAATCGGGGATCTCAGGTGCAATATCAAGCTCGGAGAGAGCATCAAGCTCTGCCACCATAGCCGCCACTCGAGCAGGATCAGTCTCAGAAAATACGCTGATCGACTCCTGCGCTCGCGCAACTGCGTGCTCAAATAGCGTGGCGTTGGCCGATAGCGCCGCAATCTGCGCTTGCTCTAGTGACATGCGCAGGTTTTGACGGATTAAACTTTCCCAATCAGGCGTTAGCAAAGCAGCGCGCTCATCGCTACGGCGATGAACGACAAGGTAACGCGATAATTTCTCGAGTGCCGCGCGCCATCCGGCATTCGCGCGAGACCATAGGGTGTCACTCTCTGGTATCTTTGCCACAGGTGTCTGAGCCACTCTGACCTGCAATAAACCGGCTTGCTCAATGAGTGCAGCAAACCGCGCATACAAACCCACCGTGTCGACCTGCGGGGCTACCGCGAGACTAGCGAGGTCAGCAGCCAGAGATCTCCGAGCAGTCGTAAAGCGGGGGTCATTAACCTCCATCAGTAAAGCATCTGCGTTGGCCAATAGCGCTTGTGCAGCGGCGATATCTCTAGACACTAATAGACGCTGCGCCGACAATCTCACCAAAAAGGCGGCTTCGTTTGCCAACCATTCGCGACGATCTGTCGCCGTGAGTCTTGCGAGACGTATATCGACTCGCTCAAATCGCTCTAACATGCGTTGAGTCGCGTTTTCCTGTTCTGTCAAACGTTGAGATTGTCTTGCGGCTGCCGCTTGCAATGCCGCAGTCGTGAGCGCTTTGGACTCGGCTATTTGTTGCTCAAAACCCCCTGCGAGCTCGCGAGCCAGCGTATCGGGTGCACTCTCTAATGTGTTCAGCCTAGCGTCGCTAGCCTCCAACTGTGTCAGCAGCGCTTGATAGTGAGGCCAGCCATAAAACCAGCCTACATAGGCGCTACCTCCAAGGGCCAAAAACAGCAGTAAAAGCAAAGTTCTCGCAAAGCGATCGTTGTTTCGCTTCGGTGTCGCTGGAGGAGCAGCATCAGCTGCGGCCAATGGCGCTGCAGGCTCCACCGCGGCCATAGGTGTTAAGGCTTTGTCGTGATCCTTAGAGGTTTCGCCTCCCATATTTTCTTGTTCCTTCAGTGGCTGATGTCCCTGCGCGTGTTCTTGGACTTGCTGGGTCGGTAGCGTTTGAATAGCTGCCAGAAACGCGTCATCACCCGCACCCGCAGCCGTTATAACATTCGTCCAGCCCAGGCCCGAGGCGATCTTGGCAACACGATCGGACGGCACAATCACAGGGCTATCCAGAAGATTCGGCTGACCACCTTGCCCCAGTAAATCGGTTAACTGCTCGACAATCTCGCCGGAACTGGCTTGAAACACTAAGTCGTCACGTTCGCATAACTGCCAGCAAAACTGACCCGCGTCAATATCGGTGGGATCCCTGCGGTAACAAACGTAGCTGACAACTTCTGCGCCACGCTCTCGCAGGGCCTCCGCCAGCAATCCGCGCCCGCCCTCACCTTTAACAATGACGACTTGTTTGTCTTTTACACCGTGAAGGATATCAAGGCCCAACAAACCTTCAGAGTCGGCCTGAGAAGGCACGCTAACATCGAAACCAGCCGCAGATATTGCGCTTGCGGTGGCGCGTCCAACAGCCAAAATTGGGCAGCCTAACTCACGTAATTGCGGCGCTAAATTAGAGAGCCCCTGCTCCACAGCGTTCACACTAATAAAGATGCAGATGTCATCGGGGTAAAGGGTAATGAGTTCTCTGTGTTCAACAGGAATCGAGGCGATATTGATTAAGGGCTGAACAAAGCTGTCGACACCGCGCTGCTCGAGCACCACCCGCAGGGGCTCAACGACACCTCCCGGCCGGGTTAAAACTGCCGTCAATGTCACCCTCTTACGGCCTCGAGTACTGCCGCTGCACCTCCATCGAGCAGAGCTTGCGCAACCTCTCGACCTAATGCTTCCGGATCGGCACCCCGAGCCTGAGCTTCCAGCACTGAACTGCCATCAACAGACCCTACCAAAGCGCGCAGCCACAGTTCATTGTTCTCGCGCACCGCATAACTGGCAATAGGTACATCACAACCTCCATCAAGCACTCTCACGACGGCGCGCTCAGCAGTAACGCATTCTGCCGTGACAGAATCGTTAAGTGGTGCAAGCAATTCAGCGACCCGATCATCGTCGCTACGATACTCGATCCCCACCGCACCTTGACCACCCGCCGGCAGAGATACCTCCGGCTCTATGCGTGCGCCAATCCGTGACTCAAAACCCAGCCTGACTAAACCCGCTGTCGCCAAGATGATGGCATCGAATTCACCTGCATCGAGTTTAGCCAGTCGGGTGTTCACATTGCCGCGCAAAAATCCAATATCCAAGTCAGGGCGCACACGCCTTATCTGGCAGGCCCTGCGTAAGCTAGAGGTTCCAAAACGTGCTCCCTGTTCAAGTTGAGACAGCGCCGATATACCAACCAGGGCATCTCTAGGGTCTTCCCGCTCACAAATTACGCCCAGGGTTAGACCGGGGGGTAAAGTCATGGGCACATCTTTCATTGAATGCACCGCAATGTCGGCACGACCATCGAGCAAAGCCGTCTCGAGCTCTTTAACAAATAACCCCTTTCCTCCAACTTTGTAGAGGGGTTTGTCGAGTAGTTGATCACCTCGGGAGGTCATACCCAACAGTTCTACGGTGAGTTTTGGATACAAAGAGCGCAGTCGATCTGCGACATAGTTGGCCTGCCAGAGCGCCAGTGGGCTCTCTCGGGTGGCAATAACGAGCTTAGACACGAGATACTCCTTTTTCTAAGGTCCCAGCTTACCACGGCTAGCGCTGATCCATAGCGCCACAATGGTATACTCGGGTTCGCCGATAAGCCCCCTACCCCGACTAAAACGGGGCCGCATTTCAGGACTGAACATGAGTCAATCCAAAAAAAACGAAGCCACGACCAATAAACTATGGGGCGGACGCTTCGCAGAACCCACCGATGCCTTTGTGCAACGGTTCACGGCCTCAGAGGCCTTCGATCGACGATTAGCCTCGCAAGACATACGCGGCTCTATCGCCCACGCCCAAATGTTATGCGCGCAAAATATACTGTCTCCAGCTGATCTAGCTGAAATAGAAATGGGCCTGTCGCAAATATCTGATGAGATAGCCCAGGATAATTTCGATTGGCGCGTTGATCGTGAAGACGTGCATATGAACATCGAAGCCCGACTTACCGAGATCATTGGTGATACCGGGAAAAAACTGCACACTGGCCGATCACGTAATGATCAGGTTGCTACCGATATCAGACTCTGGCTTCGAGAATCGATTGATGCGGTCACCCTACAACTCACTCGCCTACAGCGCGGTATTGTCGAGCTTGCGGCTGCGCATGCGGCCACCATTATGCCGGGGTTTACCCATTTACAAGTCGCTCAGCCCATCACCTTTGGGCACCATCTACTGGCATGGTACGAAATGCTGGATCGAGATTTTGGTCGACTGCAAGATTGCAGAGTTAGGCTTAACCAGAGCCCCCTAGGCGCGGCTGCGCTTGCGGGCACCACTTTCCCCATTGACCGAATGATGACTGCCGAAACCCTGGGCTTTGACGGACCTACCCGCAACTCCTTGGATTCTGTGTCAGATCGGGACTTCGCCATAGAGTTCACGGCTGCCGCTGCACTCATCACCACACACCTATCACGCATGTCTGAAGAGCTCGTTTTATGGACCTCGGCCCAGTTTGCATTTATCAACATTCCCGACCGTTTTTGCACCGGCTCTTCGATCATGCCCCAAAAGAAGAACCCCGACGTTCCAGAGTTGGTTCGCGGTAAAACCGGACGCATTAACGGTCATCTGATGGCACTGCTCACCCTCATGAAATCGCAACCACTGGCTTACAACAAAGACAATCAGGAAGATAAAGAGCCCCTTTTTGATACCGTACAGACACTGCATGACTGCTTGCGCGCCTTTGCCGACATGGTGCCAGCGCTAGTTCCCAATCAAGAGAATATGCGCAATGCCGCGTTGGAAGGTTTTGCGACGGCAACCGACCTAGCCGACTACCTCGTTCGGCGTGGCGTTGCTTTCCGTGATGCCCATGAAGTCGTGGGTAATGCTGTGGCCCACTGCGTGGCAGAATCTTGTCGCCTGGAGGACCTGCCATTAACCCTATTACGTAGCTTCTACCACGACATAGACGCCGATGTTTTTGAGGTTCTTACCCTTGAGGGATCCGTTGCTGCTCGAGATCATATCGGCGGAACCAGCCCTGTGCAGGTAGCCGCCGCGGCAGCAACCGCGCTTAAGCTTTTATCCTCGCGCTAATGCGGGTTCGCGCCCCTTGGGCGCCATCTCAACGACGCTTGAAAAGTCACGTCAGGGGCCGTTTCAACAATAATATCTTCGATAAAACTTACTTCGAACGCCCAAGATGGGCTGGGTGAAAAACGCAGGCCAAAGCTCAGTAGCCCAGACGTGCTTCCTACTGCACGAACAGGACTGTCGAGCACTTCAGAATGACTATCAAACTGAGCAAGTACCGACCAACGATTGGCAACAGGCCACTCAAAGCCGAGGCCGGCGAACCACAAACTCCGGCGCTGATTGGGCCCCAGCAGCTCACTAGTGCCTGCCCAAGTAACGCCCACCTGCGTATGCCAGCTTAAAGGTGTCTGCCAGAGACCTTTCCCGCTGTAGCGAAGGGTTGCGAAAATATCCTCTGAACCCGAGCCTGTGAAGTACTTCACTTCTCCGGTAGCCGCTTTGTAGCCCAGTGTCAGCGCAGCCGCGTGATCCGGACTCTGAAACAGGCGTCGATTAACTTCGAGGCGAATATCACCTACCGAGTCACCTCCTGAGAGACTGCTGACCTCATGGGAAGAACTGCGGTATTGAAAGCGGAACTGATCCTTGGGAAACGCCTCTCGGCCACCATCACGAAGTCCAAAAGCTTCGTGCCAGCTGTTAATAGCGCCATCCAGAAATCCGGCTCGATGCATTATCCAGGGAACAGTTAAACGCAACGACCAGCGCTCCTGCCATCCGTACTCCACCGCCAAGGAATAGCGCGTGGTCTCTCCATCGAAAATGACGGTATCAGCCGCGCTCTCGGCCATTACAAAATGGCTGGCAACAGCGAGATGAGTATCCACACGCCAGCCACTAGGAAGCGGTGCGCCGCGCTGCGCGGGCAGCGATATCAGGCCTGCCAAGGGTGCCAAATTCTCGACCCATATAGGCTCTGACGCTGACAAGTTCTGTGACCAGGCCACCGCAGCGCAACATATAAAACCGCCAAAGCCCCCCGGGATTAACGCGTGTTTATTCCCAGACAAATTCAACCTGAGCGTGTTCACGCAGTTGCTTGGGAAGAAACTCCCTGAATAGATCAGCCGTTTTAGTATCACGCCAGTCACCCAGTGCTTCATCCCAGACATAGTGAAATCCACCACCTGGAGTGGCCAGCCAAAGCTGTTCGGTTGGGGGTTGTCGACTAAATACAAAAACTACACCATTAGGAAATCGAGCGTTAATAACGCCTTCGGCGACGGACAAATCAGGGTCCTCTGGAAGCTCCTCGAGTCGTGTTTCGACAATATCGAAAGTCTCGTCGATTCGATCAAAGTATGTCGCGTTGCTCATCATTGCTCCTTAGATTTCGGGATTTATAGCGCCCGCATGCTAGTGACATTGTGGCTCAGCACCAGCAAGCGCGATGCTGACCGCGTCACACTGATATAATAAGGGGCTTTGGAGAAAAACCATCATGAAAATGTTAATACTTGCCACTTTAGTGCTCAACCTACTGATAGGCTGCGGTCAAACCGGCCCGCTTAAACCTGCCGAACCGACTGAGCCGGCAGCAGAGACCGTAAAATGAATGGCTTTGTGCGACAGGAAGGCAAGCTCTTCTGCGATGGGGTTGCACTGGATGAATTGGCGTCACGATACGGAACGCCGCTCTACGTCTATTCCCGTAGCTCAATTGAACAAGCCTACATGGCCTACAAAACGGCACTGACAGATCACGACCATCTCATCTGCTACGCCGTTAAGGCCAACTCGAATCTCGCGATACTGAACGTGCTCGCCAAACTCGGAGCAGGCTTTGATATTGTCTCGGTCGGTGAGCTGGAACGGGTTATTGCCGCCGGCGGTGACCCCAGGAAAGTCGTCTTCTCTGGCGTTTGCAAGACCCCTGAAGCCATGAAGCGCGCCTTAGAGGTGGGAATACATTGTTTTAATATCGAGTCAGAGGCAGAGCTCGACCTGCTGTCGGAGGTTGCTCAAGCAAGTCGCTTGGTGGCCCCCATATCTCTTCGGGTCAATCCTGATGTTGACGCCCAGACTCACCCTTACATTGCAACGGGCCTTAAAGACAATAAATTTGGTGTTGAACTCGATAGCGCACTGCGACTTTATCGAAAAGCGGTAGCGTTACCGGGCGTTAAGCCCATTGGCATTGATTGCCATATTGGCAGTCAGATACTCGATATTACGCCATTTACCGAGGCTACCGGACACCTGATTCAGCTGCTTGAGACGCTAAAAGCGGAGGGTATTTTTCTTCAGCATATCGACCTCGGTGGCGGGCTGGGTATTCCCTATGGCACCGAGAAAGCGCCGGCAATAAGCGATTACCTAGCTGCGCTCACACAGGCTCTATCTGCTCACGATCTCACCTTAATACTAGAGCCCGGTCGTTCCATTGTTGCCCAGGCAGGTATCATGCTCACTGAGGTCATGTATCTGAAACCGACACCCCACAAGAACTTTGCACTCGTTGATGCCGCCATGAATGATTTGTTGCGGCCCGCTTTGTACAACGCGTGGCAGGATATTGTGCCAGTGACTCAACGACCCAACGAGTCAAAGTGCTGGGACATTGTTGGACCGGTTTGTGAGACTGGAGACTTTCTCGGCAAAGACCGATATCTCTCATTAGCTCAGGGCGATGTGCTGGCCGTTATGACGGCAGGCGCTTACGGTTTCGTCATGTCATCGAATTACAACACGCGACCGCGCTCTGCCGAGGTCATGGTGGATGGCGATAGCGCGCATCTTATTCGAGCACGAGAGTCCCTTGAAACACTTTGGGTCGGCGAGTGCATGCTGCCCGAGGCCCATCTATGAAGGTGCGTTTCACAAAAATGCACGGCGCCGGCAACGACTTCATCGTTATAGACAACGTACGGCAAAATCTCAGCCTCTCACCCGGTCAAATCCGTCGACTTGCCAACAGGCAGCGAGGGATTGGCTGCGATCAGGTGCTTATCGTCGGCCCACCGGACAGCCCAGATGCTGACTTTAGGTACCATATTTTTAATGCCGATGGTTCCGAGGCCGGTCAATGTGGCAATGGCGCTCGGTGCTTTGCCCGCTTTGTACGCGAGCAGCGACTGTCTTCGAAGACTAAACTGAAAGTCCAAGCACCCAATGGTCTTATCCAACTCGAGACAGCAAATGACGGTCGAATTAGCGCCGAAATGGGCATCCCCATTTTCACACCCAGCGCCGTTCCTTACACTACCGATCAAGAGCAACTCGAGTATGAAATCTCTGCGGCAGGCGAAACTTTGACCATCGGCGTCCTCTCAATGGGCAATCCACATGCGGTAATAACCGTTGAGAACATCCATACAGCGCCGGTTGCAAGCCTCGGGGCTGCTATTGAGAAGCACGTTCAATTTACCGATCGGGTAAATGTAGGCTTTATGCAAATCCTGTCGCGAAACGAGATTAAGCTCCGTGTCTTTGAGCGCGGCGCAGGGGAAACTCTCGCCTGTGGAACCGGGGCCTGTGCCGCAGTCGTCCATGGTATTCGCAAGAACTTGCTCAACAACGCCGTGACAGTGCACCTACCCGGCGGTAAGCTCTCTGTTGCGTGGGATGGAAATGGCACCGCAGCTTGGCTAAGCGGACCCACAGCCTCGGTATTCGAGGGCACGATAAACCTACACAATCGCTGACAGCAGCGCAGAGATGGGATTTTCATGACGGGCGAGACTATTTCCAAACCTTCCCAGGAATTACCACCAGAGGCGCTCAATGCTGATAGTGTTGAATCCTTTCTTCTGCGTCATCCTGATTTTTTCGAGGATCGCGCAGAGCTGCTAGAAACTCTGGAAATTCCTCACGGTAGCGCGGGATCGGTATCGCTTGTAGAGCGGCAGGTTACCGCGCTTAGAGAGCGCAACATCGCTATGCGCAGCCACCTCGCTGAACTGACTCACAATGCGGAAACCAGTGAAGCCATTCTCGAGGCTTCACAGCGAATGATCCTAGCCGTGCTGCGCTGCCCTGACGTGACCCACCTTGGTCCCACGATAGAGTCAGGCTTACTAGACTTTTTCGGCGTAGAATACGCGTCCCACATCTGGTTGAAATCTGCCTCTGAGAGCCTGGGGAGCGTGACTGCATGTGAAGCAGATCGTCAGGATATTATTGAAACTCTGCTCCGACGCCAGCGCGCTTATTGCGGGGTTTTCCGTGCGGACGAGATGTCAGCCATATTCCCCGGCTGCGCCTCGGAGGGGTCTGCCGCTATTGCACCTCTGCACATCAATGAGGTTTTAATCGGTGCCATCGGTGTTGGCTCAAGTGATGTTCATCGTTATGACAGTACTGTTGGTACACTGTTTCTGGAACATTTAGCGGAAGTCGTCATGCACCTACCCTGGGTAGAGAAAATACCCGCCAAGTGAGTGATTCTCTGGCCGCTGCCGGTGACGTTTTCCTCGTGTATCAACGCGACATTCGGCAGGTATCTCGTCATACCCTAGAAGGTTACGGACGAGATATCAGGCGGTTTATCAGCTTTTGTGCAGCATCTGACACGCTCGAAGCTGCAGCTGTTCTAGAAGCCGATGTTAGAAACTGGGTCGCCCAATTGCACCGCCAGGGGCTGTCGCCGACGAGTATTCAGCGAGCCCTGTCTTCGGTGCGATCCTTGTATCGCTTTCTCTCAGAGCGCGACCCCGCGCTGGGGAACCCTGCGGTCGGTGTTCAGGCACCGAAGCGACGCCGCAATCTGCCCAAAACTCTAGACCCAGACAACGTCAACCACCTATTTAAGAGCCGGCCGGAAACAACCCTAGATTTTAGAGACATGGCCATAGCAGAGCTTTTATATTCTTCGGGACTGCGCCTTTCAGAGCTAGTAGCAGCCAATATCAACGATCTAGATTTCAATGAACGAATCATTACTGTTACCGGCAAAGGCCGAAAAACACGATCTTTACCGGTCGGTGGACCGGCTCTTCAGGCCGTCAAAGATTGGCTTTCTCTTCGACCCTTGGGATCTGAAGAACTAGAACCTGCCTCGCCGTTGTTCGTATCCTCACGCGGGACACGTATTAGCCCTCGCAGCGTACAACTGCGCCTACAACGTATGGCACAAATGAGCGCACTCCCGGGTAAGCTGCATCCCCACATGCTACGCCACTCCTTCGCCAGTCACATGCTGGAGTCCAGCGGCGATTTAAGGGCGGTTCAAGAATTACTGGGACATTCTGATATCAGTACCACACAAATTTATACTCACCTGGACTTCCAGCATTTGTCAAAAGTGTACGACGCCGCCCACCCCCGTGCGCGACGTAAAAACAAAGAATGATTGAGGTCATTACCTTTGATCTGGACGATACGCTCTGGGATGTGCGGCCGGCCCTTACAAAGGCTGAAGCTGCTCAGAATGCGTGGCTGGAAAAACACTATCCGCAAATATTAAATCGGCAAGCAGCGTCAGATTTAAAACGGATTCGACAGCAGGTTTTAGAGCAAAACCCTCAACTGGCACATCAGATAAGTCAGTTTAGGCAAGCTGTGCTGCAGCAATCATTGGCAGAGGCCGGCATTAGCGAGACAGAGGCCCATTGGGCTGCGAAAGAAGCTTTTCAGGCCTTTATTGCCCGGCGGCACGACGTTGCGCTGTATCCCGAATCCCTCCCTTTATTAGAAGAGCTCGCCCAGAACTACACACTAGGGGCACTAACCAACGGCAATGCCGATGTCACAAAAACACCGCTAGGTAAATTTTTTGATTTCGCCCTTAAAGCTGAGGATGTGGGTGCCGCCAAACCTGAGCCCGCGCTTTTCGACCACGCTCTTAAGCGAACGGGGGTAAACGCGAGTGCCATGATTCATATCGGTGACAGCCACGACCATGACGTCGTTGGCGCCTATCGGGCCGGTATCCGCTCCGTGTGGTTCACCCAGCAAGGAGCCAGCAGCGACTTTGCTGATCATGTCATTGCCTGCCTAACCGAACTACCGAGCTTGCTGCGCGGGTTACAGGCAGTGACGCAGGCTGACTAACAGCAATTAAATGGCTTCGGTGCCGGTTTCACCTGTGCGAATACGAATCACCTGCTCAAGTTCAGAGACGAAGATTTTTCCGTCACCAATTTTACCGGTACCCGCGGCAGAGATAATCGCCTCAACCACACTGTCGACTTGATCACCTGCACAAGCGACTTCGAGCTTTAACTTGGGTAAAAAATCGACAACGTATTCCGCACCACGATACAGCTCGGTGTGGCCCCGCTGGCGCCCAAACCCTTTGACTTCTGTGACCGTAACGCCTTGCACGCCCACGTCAGACAGCGCTGCACGGACGTCGTCCATTTTGAAAGGTTTAATAATCGCGGTAACGAGTTTCATGAATGTCTACTACCTTTAGGTTGCCTGTCTGTGCATTATGATCGGCTCGGAGAATTTGGCAATGCCATCAGCGCATTCAGCACCCATTCAAGGTCATAGATGACATAAAAAAGGGGCCCAGAGGGCCCCAAACGTCATCCCATCGTGAGGTATCAACGGGCTGAGGTGAACTCCGGGTAGGCTTCCATACCGCACTCTGAGAGATCTGACCCCTCGTACTCTTCCTCCTCCGAGACACGCAAGCCCATGACAGCTCTAATCACGCCAAAGGTTACGAGGGAAGCAATAAATACCCAACCAAATATTGTGAGGGCCCCTATGATCTGACCCGAGAAGGCAGCGTCACCATTGGTGACGGGCACCAGTAACAGACCCAACAAACCCACAACACCGTGAACAGAGATCGCACCCACGGGATCGTCAATCTTTAGCTTATCCAAAGTGATAATAGAGAACACCACTAGGACTCCACCTAAAGCGCCAAAGAGCGTGGCTTGCAGTGCCGACGGTGTATCAGGCCCAGCAGTAATCGCAACCAGACCCGCGAGACAGCCGTTCAAGGCCATAGTCAGATCAGCTTTACCAAACATGAGTTTGGCAGTGATCAGCGCTGCAATACAGCCACCCGCTGCGGCTGCGTTGGTGTTCATAAACACGACCGCGACCGAGTTGGCAGCATCGACAGAAGCCGTTGCCAGCACCGAGCCACCGTTGAATCCGAACCATCCCAACCACAAGATAAATGTACCCAGGGTCGCCAGTGGAAGATTAGCACCGGGGAAAGCATTCACTTCGCCGTTGGGGCCATACTTACCCTTACGAGGACCCACCAGGACCACACCGGCCAAAGCCGCTGCGGCACCCGCCATGTGCACAATGCCCGAGCCTGCAAAATCTAGGAACCCAAGGTCGCCCAAAGTGTAAGCACCAAAGACCGGGTTACCACCCCAGGTCCAGCTACCTTCCATAGGATAGATCACCCCTGTCATGACCACGGCGAAGGCAAGAAACGCAAATAACTTCATGCGCTCTGCGACAGCACCGGAGACAATGGACATGGCGGTAGCGACAAACACCACCTGAAAGAAGAAGTCGGCCGAAGGGGCATACGTAGCGGGCTCGTCCGCGCCGGTCACGCCATTGCCTGCTATACCGCTCAGCAAATAATCTCCGCCGTACATAATCGCGTAGCCACACACCATATACATCGTGCACGCCACCGCGAACAGCGCCACGTTTTTGGTCAAGATTTCGACCGTATTTTTACCTCTAACAAGGCCCGCTTCGAGCATGGCAAAACCTGCCGCCATCCACATGACTAATGCACCGCACACCAGGAAGTAAAAGGTGTCCAGCGCGTACTGCAACTGAAAAATTTCGTTCTCCATGATTGATTCCTGTTCCTGATGGATTAATTAAATGGCAGCTTCGCCGGTCTCGCCGGTTCGAATACGAATGATTTGGTCGATAGCAGTCACGAATATTTTTCCGTCACCGATTTTTCCCGTGTGTGATGCCGTGGTGATGGCCTCAATGACCGCGTCGGTCTGCTCGGCTGTCACTGCAGCCTCGATTTTGACCTTGGGCAGAAAGTCGACGACATATTCGGCGCCCCGGTACAGCTCGGTGTGCCCTTTTTGACGTCCGAAGCCCTTGACCTCAGTGACCGTGATGCCCTGAATACCAATGTGGGACAGAGCTTCCCGAACATCGTCGAGCTTGAAGGGTTTGATAATGGCGGTGACTAATTTCATGCGAACCTCCATTCAGTAGTGCCGACGAGCGACATCGTGAGATCAAGCGAGCGGACTGGCATAGCAACTCCTTTTTAAAGTGAACATCTGTGTCCCGACGCACCTTGTTGTGAAACGCGTCGACATGCCCAATGCGTAGCGAGTGCTGTACCAAAACTATTAAGTCAATTTAATTCAATGGCTTAGCTTTTCTTTACATCAGAATCAGCCCACAAATCCTCAATTGAACTGCACCATCGCAGTGCAGGCCTGCCCCGTCGATGGGCGAAATAGGGCGTTTCAGATGTGGGGGATTGCACCTTCCTGAGTTACATTGACGATCTCTGTCAACTCCGAGGCAAAATTGGCCATGCAACACGACGATAAAAATAATGCCCAAGGGGAAGGCGGCCCGCGTCGCTCCCCGGCAGATCTTTTCGAACGGCTAGTAGGCCGTGACAACCCCGTTATAGAACAACTGGATAAAAATGCTCGCCTGCTCGCCCAGTCAGCACTGTCCAAGCTAGATGTGGTTCCGCGGTCTGAATTTGATGCACAGACCGCCGTGCTGCAGAGAACGCGTCAACGCATTGAAGAACTCGAGAGCAAGCTCGAGGCGCTGACCCAGCAACTTGAGGGTGTCGAAAAAGGAAGCACCAGCCAATAGTCGAAGAGACCTACAGAGCTGCGCTTTTTCCGCCACCAAACGCTATATAACGCTGCGACAAAGATTGTTCGTAGCGGCTCAAATCAAGGATGATCCATGAGCCACGCCACCGTTTTATCTCGAGCTGGGATTGGGCTCAACGCGCCCCTCGTCTGTGTTGAAGCGCATCTCAGCAATGGATTGCCCGCTTTTTCAGTCGTAGGTTTACCAGAGAGCTCCGTGCGGGAGTCCAGAGAGAGGGTCCGCAGCGCACTTATCTGCTCTCACTTTAAATGGCCAGACCGACGAATTACCGTCAGCCTAGCGCCGGCAGAACTGCCCAAGAGCGGAGGGCGATTTGACCTGCCGATCGCTCTGGCCATCTTGGTCGCCTCAGGACAACTGACCCCGAGTGCCACAGCCAATCGGGAATTTTTTGGGGAGCTTGGACTCGATGGATCGCTTCGGCCCTGCCGCGGCCTGCTTGCGGCAGTGCAAGCCGCTACGTTAGATCAGCATGCGGTGATTTTGCCCGCCGAGCAGGCAAAGAAAATGGCGGCAGTGCCCGGCAGTCGCGTCACTGCGGCTTGCGACTTATTAAGTGTCTGCGGCTTACTCAAGTCCGAAAACCTGAAGGTTGTCAGACTTGAGTCGACCCAATCTGCCACTCAGCGGCCTGCTGAACTACCACAGATAGCTGGGCAGGAAGTCGCCAAACGCGCTTTGGAAATCGCCGCTGCAGGGGGTCATCACTTACTCATGATTGGGCCGCCAGGTGCAGGAAAAACGCTGCTAGCATCAAGCTTGCCGCCCCTACTGCAAGACCCTAGCCCCAGTGACGAACTGGAACTTTCCCTCATCAGGGACCTGTTAGAGCTAGAGCCAAGCCGGGGCGCTCCCTTCCGGATGCCTCACCACAATACCACCGCCGCAGGGCTCGTTGGGGGCGGAATAAACGCTATGCCTGGTGAGGTCTCCCTCGCTCATGGGGGTGTTTTATTTCTGGATGAACTTGCCGAGTTTCGCGCCAACGTATTGGATTTACTCAGGCAACCTATGGAATCTGGCCGAATTTCGCTGAGTAGAGCCAAAGGTACCTATAGCTATCCCGCGCGGTTTCAATTAGTGGCTGCCATGAACCCCTGTCCCTGCGGGTACGCAGGTATCCAGAACGAGAACTGTCGGTGTAAGCCTGATGTTGTGGGCCGCTATCAAGGGCGGATCTCTGGTCCACTGTTAGATCGCATCGATTTACACGTGCGCCTTGAGCGCCAACCCGCCGCCTCGCTACTGCACAGTGACAGTACTGCCTCAGGTATCAGGGGGCTTCGAGACGCTATCCAAAGAGCGAGAACGCGTCAGTGCGGACGTCAAGACTGCCTAAACGCAGCGCTCAACAATAAAGAGCTGTTGCGAGTTTGCCCCATGGAAGCACCGGTGACTCAGTGGTTTCAGGATGCCTGCGATCGCTTGCGTTTATCGG
>CALKNZ010000039.1 GCA_938091995.1 uncultured Luminiphilus sp.
GCGGTTATACCGACCCAACTTGCAGACGCGGTGAGTTCCCAAGCACTCCAGCCCAGTAAAAAGCGCAACATCCACGAACCAAGACTGGAAAACCAGCTGGCAGGAAAATAACGTCTAAAGGCCACCTCATTTAAGGCTGACCGTCTTACCTGTCGCTTTTCACGACGCTCCAAATAACCTCCCCTTGATTTTATCGCTCCGCAAGACTACTGTTCATTTATACAGTATCTTATACAGCAATACATACAGCCCTCAACCAACCCAACTGTACGTCCCTTGCCGCAAAGGAGCACAATATGTCTGACCCACTTGAACACATCATCAATCGTCCCGATACCTGGCGCGGTATGAGTACGGGCGCAAATGTATTCGCAATACGTACATCCGCCAACAGCGACCTACACGGCGTAGACGCACTGCCTACGGGGTTTACAGCACTTAACAATCAAATCGCCATGGCTGGTTGGCCACTACGCGGTGGTGTTGAAGTCCTTAGTAAGGACGGCAGCACTGACTCTATGGGCTTGTTTTTACCCACGATGGCGGCGCTCAGCGAACAACACCGGTGGCAGGCTTTTATCGCGCCTCCTCATGCACCTTACGCACCGCTACTCGCTGCTCGGGGAGTTGCCACTGAACAAATCCTAATGGTGCATCCTAAAAACCGTGAAGAGCTACTGTGGGCCACAGAACAAGCCATCCGCAGTACCACTTGCAGTGTGGTTTTCAGTTGGCTGGGAGCCAGTGATTACCGCTATGCCGAATTGCGCAAACTGCAGTTAGCCGCCACTGAAAACGATACTCTCGTCGTACTATTTAGGGCTATGCAAGCTATGGAGCAACATACACCATTTAGTTTACGCCTAACGATTGATCGCTATCACACCGTCGATATTCTGAAGCAACGTGGTGGCAGACCGGCAATGAACATCAGGTTGCCCGACGAAGAGGATATCATCAACACACCACAGCCTTGGGAGATTCCCACAGGAAAAATGCATCGCACGCATACCGGTCAAATACTGACACCTGTTGCTTGAAACGGAGCGGCCAAAAACACGCACATGACGTCGCATGAACAGGCAAGCTACACTCACGTACTTGCCCTGCCGACAGCCCCTACGGAGCCGATTTCATGGAGCCTTTTCCTCACCATTACACGGTCACCGCCAGTGGTGATAAAGCCGACGGTCATATTACGGTTACCGCCTCGGACCTCCCTGACCTCACCACCAATGCCCCCTCTGAATTTGGCGGTCCGGGTAATCAATGGAGCCCTGAGTCACTGTTAATGGCTGCGGTGGCAGACTGCTTTATTTTGACGTTTCGCGCGATCGCACAAGGATCCAGGCTGCAATGGGACCAAATCCAGTGTCAGGCTACGGGAACTCTTGATCGCATTGATCGCAAGCCACAGTTCACTAACATTCAGCTGCATATCACCATAACGCCACAGGGCGACACCAGCGAAGAACGCGTACAACGTATTCTCGAAAAGGCTGAAGAAGGCTGTTTAATTACCAATTCATTAAGTGCAACCGTATCCATGACTAGTGACATCAAACTAAGCTAATGTCATTCGATACTTGGCTTAGCGAGTGGGGCGTTACTCTGGGTGTTGGCATACTCATGACCTTTATGATTTTTATTGTTTGGGACCTGGCCCGCCGCAACAACGCAGGACGTTACGGCACCTTTGTTTTATTCATTGCTCTCGCCATGGGCCTGCTAGGCTTTGCTATTAAAGGTGCCATTCAGTATTTAATGGCGGGGGGCGGCCTTTAAGTCGAGCGTCCGCTTAGAGGGACGTTTAACTCGTACCCCCCGTGCTAAAGGTCAGTCTCAAACAAACCGTGGTTCTTGCTCATAATCCGCCACAACGTATCTTTGACGCCATTTTAGGGGCATGACAACACCATCAACACATAAGCCAAATCCAAGATTACCCCATCCAGAACCCTATTTCGCTCAGGATCAACCCGCCCCAATGACGATACGCCATGACACCTAAGGTTGTTGTGACTCAATCATTACAAAGAGTAAGAACATAAAAACTGTAGCAGAAATATATCTGGGGGCCCTTTAAAATGCTGTTAATACTGTATACATATACAGTATTATTAAGGTATGTCTCTTTGGCTCTATCTTCGGTTCCCCCAACTACCCCTTGAGTGTCATCCCCGACAACAGGAATGCCCGGTCGTTGTCATAGAGCGGCAACGCGTGATTGCACTCAACGAGGAAGCACAATCCGCAGGTCTTAAACTCGGACAAAGTACCGCTACCGTTCGCGCCATCGTCGATACCTCCCATTTACAGCTTCTTGAGCGTGATCCAAGCCAAGAGGCCCGTGCACTCGAGCGCTTGGAATGCTGGGCTTATAGCATCACTCCAACGCTGGAACGCTGGCAAAATGAAGGGCTTCAACTGGAAGTCGGACGGTGCTTAAAGCTGCATGGCGGCCTTAAAAAACTCTTTAACAGCATTCAAACTGACCTTGAACAACGGGGCTTTACCGTTAGGCCAGGCTTAGCTCCCAATCGTTCTGCCGCCTGGCTACTCAGTCACTGGGAGCAAAGTTTCTTATACCCATCAGATCAAAACCTACGGCAAAGGCTTGATCAAATCCCCCTGCACTTGCTCCGCAAGGCTCAAGCCAATCAATTTGTGAATGCCATTGCCGGTCTTGAAAAAGCCGGCATTCAAACACTGGGAGAAATACTCAGCATGCCCGCAAGCGCATTAGGGCGTCGTTGTGGTTCGACGTTTCAAAAATGGCTGAGTGCTGTGACAGCGACTTCTGACACCGTGACCCAAGACTTTCATCCGCCCCACCGATTTTATGATTGCTTGTGGTTCGGTTTTGAGATCCACAATCAAATCGAACTGTATCCCGCTATGCAGCAATTACTGCAAGCTTTAGCGCGCTTTAGCCGTACAACACAACATCAGCCAACGCATATCGAGTGGCAAATGCTGCGAATGCGAGGCACTAACGACCTTTTTGAAGTTCGTAGCAGTGAGGCACATGGGGATGCCGAGCTCTGGTTTGAGCTATCCCGCCTCAGCCTAGAACAATATTCATTAGGTGCCGATATCGAGGGGCTGGCACTCAATGTTCATCAACTCCACGCCCAACATACGACCGCTGCCGACTTATTTGGCGAAGCTCACAATCGTGAACCATTGCATAATCTCGTAGACCGCCTCAGATCACGCCTAGGACTACAAGCCATTAATCAAATCGCACTGCGCGAGGCACATCTGCCCGAGTACAGTCAGTATTTGAGTCAAGATGTCGCCCCGCTGCAGCCCTCCTTAGCAAAGCAAGCGCAGCGACCTTTTTGGCTCTTTGATGAACCCCATCCGATAAGACTTAAAGACAATGTATTGCACTGGAACGGTGTATTAACACTCCTGCTAGGGCCTGAGCGTCTTGAAGATAACTGGTGGCAAAAACCCGCCAGTCGAGACTATTACATTGCGCAAACCCAAACAGGACAACCTATCTGGATTTTCGAAGACCGCTATAGCAAACAGTGGTATGTGCAAGGAATACTGCCGTAAGTGACCCAATGCTCATCCAGAGTAGCCTCTAAACCTCTCGAACTAATAGACGGGTTAGCGATAATAAAGCGTCGGTTTGTACCAACTTGAAGACATTACCCTCGAGAAAGCACTTCAAATTTTCAACAATTAGCCGAACACGTTTCTAACGTCGACTCACCCCACTAAACACCGATCCTCGGATAAAAAATCGAACACAATTTGTTGGTGTATGTTGTTCAGTGCAGCCAGACTAATTCATCCACCGCAAAATCCAGAGCCCGAGCACGATCAGTAAATCGCGTGCGAATATCATCGCTAATTTCGGTTTCTCGGGCTAATAGCCATAGATAATTCGTGTTGTAACCGGCTACAAAGGCATACTGATAGTCAGGGTCTAACTCAAAGACAACATAACTACCGTAAAACGGCCCAAAAAATGAAACCTTAAGATGCGCAGTACTCTCATCGCCCACAAACTTGGCATGACCCTCAGCAACTTTGCGCTCTCCCGTTTCTGAATCAGTCCCACTATTGGTGACACGAACAGCACCATCGTCACGCAACCCATACTCTGCCTTCACATCGACCAAACCTCGTTCAAAACTATGATCAAGACGAGCAATTTCGTGCCAGGTGCCCAGGTAACGCGATGTATCAAAGTCGGTCACCGGCTCGACGCCCTCAGGCATACCGGTACACGCAGACAACGCAAACAAAAAGAGTAGGCCACAAGCCGGGCCTTTCACTGTAATTCGGCTCAATCTCATAGCACCAGCCTTATGAAGTAGTTATTTTCAGAATTGCGTGGAATGACTTCACCACTGTCATTGCCCACTGTAACCGCTACGCCAGTTATGGAGGAAGATTTACCTGCCAATAATCAACTATAGCGTTTTTAGTAATATAACCCCCCATTAGCCTGCTAAGAGTGTGGGGCCATTATTCCTCAACGCTGTTAATAGATTAAATCTAAGTGCCACAGCCATTATACTGTATAAATATACAGTATAATGGCTGTATGCCTTACGCCGAACTCCACTGCCTCAGTAATTACAGCTTTCTCCTGGGAGCCTCTCACCCGGAGGAATTGGTGGAACGTGCTGCTGCCTGCGGTTATTCCGCTCTGGCCATTACTGATGAATGCTCACTAGCGGGTGTTGTAAAGGCACATGTCGCGGCAAAACGCTACGCCATAAAACTTATTATTGGCAGTGAATTTAATTTAGTCGAAGGCATTCGATTGATTGCACTGGCACCCACTCGGGAGGCCTATGCCGAGCTGTCGGGCCTAATCAGCCGTTCGAGGCGCCGCAGTCCCAAAGGGGAGTACACCACCCGGCTACGTGACGTTATCTTTCACTTAAAGCGCTGCCTCATTATTTGGCTACCCAGCGACTCTGATCATGAACTTGGTACCGGGCAGCAGCTGGCACGATTATGTAAAGATCGAATCTGGATTGGCAGTAGTCGCTTGCTAGGCAATGATGAGATACGACGCTTTCGTCAACGCTGGGATTTAGCACAAAAATTAAACCTACCGTTGGTCGCCTGCGGTGATGTTCGAATGCACTGCGCATCACGAAAACGACTCCATGATGTACTGACCGCCCTACACCACAACACAACCGTCAGTAAGCTTGGGTTACGTAGGCTAGCTAATAGTCAACAGCACCTACGTACTCTCGATAAATTACTCCCCCTTTACCCACCCTCACTGATCGGCGAAACCCTTCGCATTAGTCAACAATGCCAGTTCAGCCTTGACGAACTCCGCTATGAGTACCCAGAAGAAGTCATCCCCACCGGCCAAGACGCCAATACCTACCTGCGGGAACAAGTTGCCCTCGGGGCTGCACAACGCTGGCCTAATGGCGTACCCAATGTAATTCAAAACCTTATACAACATGAGCTAATACTCATCTCTGAGCTCGACTACGAATATTATTTTTTAACCGTATACGACCTTGTTCGATTTGCTCGGGAAAGACAGATTCTATGTCAGGGTAGAGGCTCCGCTGCTAACTCTGTTGTTTGCTATTGTTTACACATTACCGAGGTCAATCCTGAGCAAGTCAACCTACTGTTTGAACGCTTTATATCTCGAGAACGGGATGAGCCACCGGATATTGACGTGGATTTCGAACATGAACGTCGCGAAGAAGTCATTCAATATATCTATCAAAAATATACCCGCAGACGAGCCGCTCTAGCCGCCACCGTCATCACTTATCGCTCCAGAAGCGCAGTTCGTGACGTCGGTAAAGCTCTGGGGCTCGATGCCATTCTGGTAGAAGACCTTGCTAAATCATTGGCCTGGTGGAACCGCGAAGGTGAGCTAAAGCAGCGCTTTGAACAGCAGGGCATGGGTATGCCAGGGCAACAAGCACAGATATTCCTAGATCTAGTGCAGGAAATCCTAGGTTTTCCACGCCATCTTTCCCAGCACGTTGGCGGCTTTGTCATTAGCCGCGGTCCCATCTCCAATCTGGTTCCGGTAGAAAATGCCAGTATGAATGAAAGAACCGTTATCCAATGGGATAAAGAAGATATCGAGTCTCTGGGATTACTAAAAGTTGATGTACTCGCTTTAGGCATGTTGTCGGCCATCCGTAAAACCTTGGCGCTAGTACATCGGGAAAACCCTCAGATTAGATGCATTCAAGATATCCCACGTGAAGACCAGGCAACCTACCAAATGCTTCAGTCTGCCGACTCGCTGGGTGTTTTCCAGATTGAATCTCGAGCCCAGATGTCAATGCTGCCACGCCTTAAGCCGGCCTGTTTTTATGATCTTGTTATTGAGATAGCCATTGTCCGGCCTGGACCTATACAGGGTGACATGGTCCATCCCTACTTACGTCGCAAACATGGACTAGAGGCTGTCACGTACCCCAATGAAGCTATTAAATCAGTACTCGAGTCGACGTTAGGGGTTCCCATCTTTCAGGAACAAGTTATTCGTCTCGCTATGGTTGCGGCTGGGTTTACCGGAGGAGAAGCAGACGCACTGCGCCGAGCAATCACTAACTGGGGACGCAACAGTAAATTGTTAACCTTCGAAAAAAAACTCAAGGATGGCATGCGCGAGCGAGGCTACAGTACCGAATTTTCAAATCGTTTATTCGATCAGATTAAGGGCTTTGGCGGTTATGGTTTCCCTGAATCACATTCAGCCAGTTTTGCCCTGCTGGCTTATGTTTCTGCCTGGTTAAAATGTCATTATCCGGCGGCTTTTTATGTGGGACTACTCAACAGCCAGCCCATGGGTTTTTACACACCTTCGCAACTCATCCAAGATGCCCAACGCCATGGTGTCACCGTATTACCCGCAGACGTCAACCACAGCGATTGGGACCATCAGTTGCTCAGTCAGACTGACCAGGGGCAGTCTCCAATACGTCTAGGATTACGATTGATTAAAGGATTAAATCAGCGCGCAGGACACCGGATTGTTGATACCCAGCGACAAATGTCATTTAAAAGCATCAGTGACCTTAGGCGAAGGGCACAACTCGACAAGGGTGACATGGAGGTATTGGCCAGTGCCGATGCCTTAAAGAGTCTAAGTGGACACCGCCATCAGTCACAGTGGCAGGTCATGGCGCTGCAAACGCCCAGTCCATTGCTACGCGATACCCCCTATGAAAATAAGCCTGAAGGTTTAAGCGATCACATTGAATTACCCGCGCCCTCTATTGCTGAAAATGTGATGGCAGATTATCAAACTACTGGCGTGACGTTACGTGATCACCCTCTCGCTTTACTGCGTGAACAAGCGCCATTTAACCAATGCCGAAAATATAATGAGCTTTCAGCATTGGGAAACAATCGATTCGTCCGTATTGCCGGTATTGTTACCTGCCGCCAACGCCCCGGTACAGCTTCGGGCGTGGTATTCCTAACCCTTGAGGACGAGACAGGCAATCACAACGTAGTGGTCTGGCCTAAAGTTCAAGAAAATTTCAGGCAGGCGCTGATGACGGCCCAGTTACTCCTTATCAAAGGAACTCTCGAGTGCCGCGATGGTGTGATGCATGTTATCGCCGGGGCACTGTTTGACCACAGTCAAGCTTTAGCTGAGCTACACGTTAAATCTCGAGATTTTCGCTAATTGAGCTTCTGTATCAGTACCGATTAATAATCATCTGCAAACCATTATTGAAATCGATAAATTTGCGGATTCTTAGAGCCAAACAGTCAGTGCTTATCAAACGCGACAGAAGTTAAATCACAAAGCGAGTATTCGGGGTGCTAATTGCATGGCGCTATTAACACTGATTGAGAGAAGTTCTTTTACGGTAAAAAAAGCTACTATGTAAAGAATACTCAAGCATATACTGACGCCTCAGCTTTCTGTTCTCGCTCATTTGAACAGGTTGGAGTGATAATCGACTCACCAGCAAAAGATCTGTGTTTCTGGGGTGCACCAACGTGGTCGTAGTATCAAAACATACATTTGACGGACTGCTTTAAGCGTATGGTGCTTACCGATAATATTGAAGTTCTAGTCATCGCTGAATCACAGGCTCAAGGGACACGCCTGAGTAGAATGGTGGGCAGAATATTATCGGGCCGCTACCAACCCTGCGGCGAATCTGATTTTCATCGGCATTTAAGCGACACACGCTACGACGTCATTATCCTGGGCAATCCCAGCAAATTGAGCAGCGACGTACTCGAGTTTATTCATAACCATCAGCCCAATACCAGCCTGATCATGTTTGATGCCAACAGCGACGTCAACGCACAGTTGTTAGATCAACAAGCTAGACGGCTAAACGTCAATCTCGTGTCAGTACTACCACTACCCTGCCCACCAGAGCGCCTTGAGGCCGTCGTAGAACGACTGACTACAGCAACTCATGAAAACAGCGTGGATAGCGCACCCATGTCTGCTGACGAAGTTAGTGCGGCACTCGAGGCCGGGAAAATACAAGCCTGGTTTCAACCTAAAGTGCGCATCGCTGACGGTAGGGTTACAGGATTTGAAGCCTTAGCACGGTGGATTGAACCCGACGGGTCCATGTTACCACCACGGGTATTCATACCCTCCGCAGAGGAGTCCGAAGTCATTATTCCTCTTACCCGCAAGCTCATTTCCGACAGTATGGTTCAGCTGAGCAATTGGAAACGCAGTAACCTCGAGCTCAAGGTGTCCATTAATGTGACCGTTGAAGTATTGGATTCCGATAACTTCGTATCCTGGCTTCAGAACCAACTTGAGCACCATAAATTAGCCGCCAATTCGCTCATCATTGAAATCACTGAATCTCGAGTCGCAGGGACTGCCAGTCAGGTCGTAGAAGTTCTCACCAGCCTACGTCAGCTAGGACTCGGCGTTTCCCTTGATGACTTTGGAACCGGCTATTCATCGCTTCTTCAGCTTAGTCGCATGCCCTGCTCGGAGCTTAAAATCGATCGGTCCTTTGTCTCAGGAGCTTCTGAAAAAGAGGAAACAGCTGTTTTACTGGGTAATAGCGTGCGCATTGGACACGGACTGGGCTTAAACGTTGTTGCTGAGGGCGTGGAAACCCGGGCTGACTGGGAAGCCGTAGCGAAGGCCGATGTTGACGAGGTACAAGGCTGGTTTGTAGGCAGAGCCCAATCTTATGATGGCGTTATTCCATGGATTGAAGACTGGAATAGTCGTCAATTACTATTACAAACTGAACAACCCTTCAGTGACTTAAAAAAAACCCCTGCGCAGAAGTTGTTGAGTAAAAATCAGTGGCGCTTTAACCGACCCAATGCCTTGAGCTTCATCCTACTGATTTTTCTTATGGCGCTATCTGCAGTAGTCGCGCGATTGATCTAACACTTCAGCTCATAAGCCTAGCTGACCGAGTTACTCCTCCACCGAGTTACTCCTCAACCGAGTCAATCAACCACCAACTTCGTGACAGGCTGTCCTTTAATACCCGCGTATACCACCAAAATTACCGCGTCATCGGTGCCTACGCTGGCGCCCGCATGGGGTTGGTTTATGAGCTCGATCACTCCATCGCCCGGATTCACTTGCAAAGTTTCACCCTGGGGCGTTCTCACCTCTAAAAGCCCTTGCAACAAAACACCCGCCGTTGCGAAGGGGTGAATGTGCATTGGCAGCGCAGCCCCAGAAGGTATGGTTACACGCACTACTGATATCTCAGGATCTCCTGAACTGTACGGCGGCAGAGGCCGACCATTCCAAGAGACGTCGGATTTAATCAACACCTCCGTCGTAATGGATTGCATGGCGGCTAGGGTCTCGTCTGCCAGCACGGAAACGGCACCCAACAAAAATGTGATTGCACTAAGGCCCTGAATTAAACCTTTCGCTGTCCCTCGCAACGCACGCATAGCTCCCACTCCCATCAGCCCCAAAAGGTTAGCCCAAGTTTGGTTACTATCAACAGTCGAGCTCAGATTGCACTCGCGCCTCCAGCGCCCCTTGCTCGTTCTCGCTGACTAAAAACTCTATGGGCCGGCAGCAGACCTGGCAATCCTCAATGTAATCTACGCCTACATCCTCGGGATTAAGCAACACAGCAATGCCCTCACCACAGTAAGGACAAGACACCACCGTCTCCTGTAATGTCCAGTGATTCATGAGGTCTTTAACTGGCCTTACGGATCTCGAGGCTAGACTCGGCTACCACTGCTTGGGAGCGCTCAAAGCTCAAGACGCCGTCGTCAATAGGCTCATTACGGAACATCTGTCGATCCTTACGAAAGTTTTGTGGATTTACCCATGGACTCTGATCCCCTTGCTTGGGAAATAGATGCATTACCCGTTGCATGTAGCCAGCTGAAAAGTCGTCAATCCATAATCGTCGGGGCATAGACTTCGCCAAAGCTGCCGAAATGCGCGGCGTGAATTGGTTATTGCCCGTGGCTTTTAAATGATTCACCACTCGTGTTGTCCAATGTGCAATCAGGTCAGCTCGCAATGTCCAAGACGCGTTGATATAACCAAAAGTCTGAATCATGTTCGGCACGTTGCTGCACATCATGCCCTTGTAAGTCCACTCCTTGGAAAAATCTACAGCCTCACCATCCACAGAAAATTCAGCGCCCCCGAGAACCAATAAATTCAAACCTGTAGCAGAGACGATAACATCAGCCTCAAGATACTGACCTGACTTTAGCAAAATACCCTTGGCATCAATTTGAGCGATGTGATCGGTAACAACATCGGCTTTTCGCGCTTTCAGCGCTTCAAATAGGTCATCGTCAGGGACTAGGCAAAGTCGCTGGTCCCAAGGGTTATAGGCGGGCGTGAAATGCTTCTCGACGTCTAGAATGTCGCCGACCTCAGATTTCACCTTCTTCAATAAGCTACGTCGTAAAATACTGGGGGCCACGCGCGACAGTCCATAAAAAAACTGCTGCCAAACTGTGTTGCGCCATCGTGTTAAAGCGTAGGCTAATTTTTCCGGAAGATGCCGGCGCAACCAGTTTGCGCCAGCATCAATAGAGGGACGGGAGATCACATAGGTGGGCGAACGCTGCAGCATCGTGACGTGCTTAGCCGTTGATGCCATGTTGGGTACCAGGGTCATAGCTGTCGCTCCCGAGCCAATCACCACGACCTTTTTATCGGTGTAATCGAGGTCTCGGGGCCAAAACTGCGGGTGGATCCAAGTACCCTCGAAAGTATCTTTACCGGCAAAATCAGGCTGATACCCCGCGTCATAGCTGTAGTATCCCGCGCACATCAGCAGCACATTACAACGATATTCGACCATGCCGAGTGCTGATTCGACCGATAAAATCCACTGGCCTCCCTCGCTACACCAAGCCGCTGACTTTAATTGATGTTGAAATCGAATATGCTCGCGAACACCGTATTCATCGGCAGTGGCATTAACGTACTCGCGAATCGCGGTCCCGTCAGCGATCGCCTTCTCGGCTGACCAGGGTTTAAAGTCATACCCCAAAGTATGCATATCACTGTCGGACCGAATTCCCGGATAGCGGAAAATATCCCAGGTTCCGCCAATAGCCTCTCTGCGCTCAAGAATGGCGAAGGATGAATCCGGACAGTCACGCTGTAAACGAACCCCTGCACCAATACCTGACAACCCCGCGCCGATGACGATAACGTCGAAATAGGCTGACGCTTCGGAAAATGTCTCGTTTGTCGCCGTAGTACTTTGCATGCCTTTGCCTCGATATCTTATAGATTGATGCGCTCAAGCTGGTATTAGATCACAGAGAGTTCGCGTTAACCGGTCGTCTAAGGACAGTAACGGGTAATTTCCAGACACCCACTGCCCATTAGTTAATTCTGCAATCGGCCTTTCTGCGCTGCGATACGCATACGCAGTGCATTGAGCTTGATAAATCCCTCGGCATCCTGCTGGTTATACGCCCCGGCGTCGTCCTCGAAAGTGGCAATGCTCGCGTCAAATAGTGAATCGTCAGAGCGCCGACCTAAGATTGTGATATTCCCTTTGTACAGGCGAAGCCGCACGTCTCCGTTGACCCATCGCTGGCTGTCATCGATGGCCGATTGCAGCATAAACCGCTCTGGAGACCACCAATAACCGTTGTAAATAAGTTTAGCGTAGCGAGGCATCAGTTCGTCTTTGAGGTGCATGGCCTCACGATCAAGGGTTATCGATTCCATCGCCCGATGAGCTCGCAGCATGATGGTGCCACCCGGGGTCTCGTAGCAGCCCCTAGACTTCATCCCTACGTAACGATTCTCAACAATATCTGCACGCCCGATGCCATGTGCACCACCACGCTGATTCAGTATTTCAAGAACCTTCGCCGGCGTGTGCGCTACCCCATCAATGGCCGTAATATCACCCCGATTAAAACTTAGAATGATCTCCTCGCCCTGATCAGGTGCTGCCTCTGGGCTTACCGTCCAGCGCCACATAGAATCCTCGGCATCAGCCCATGGGTCCTCAAGCACCCCGCCCTCGTAAGAAATATGCAGAAGATTGGCATCCATCGAGTACGGCGACTTTTTCGAGGCCCCGGAAAAATCAACCGGTATTTGCCGCTGCTCACAGTAGGCCATTAACGATTCTCGCGAGCCCAGATCCCACTCCCGCCAAGGGGCGATAATCTGAATCCCTGGCTTTAAGGCATACGCGCCCAATTCAAATCTAATCTGGTCATTACCCTTACCTGTCGCACCGTGTGAAATAGCGTCTGCGCCTGTTTCATTAGCAATCTCAACCAGACGTTTCGCAATAAGCGGGCGCGCGATAGACGTTCCCAACAGATATTCACCTTCGTAAACTGTATTGGCACGAAACATGGGGTAGACAAAATCACGAACAAACTCTTCCCGAAGATCGTCAATGAAAATCTCCTTAATGCCTAGTGCCTGCGCTTTCGCTCTGGCGGGTTCAACCTCCTCGCCTTGACCAATATCAGCAGTAAAGGTCACAACCTCACAGTCGTAGGTCTCCTGCAACCAACGAACAATAACCGAAGTATCGAGACCGCCAGAGTAGGCGAGTACGACTTTATTGACAGACATGGACACACAACCTTTAAAACAGTGAAGGGATAAGAGGTAACAAGTTTACGCCTAGAGTGTGAGCTTGCCCAGCGTACCCCTGATAGACTTAGCATCAAGTTCGGAGCGCACTATGAAAAAACTCACTATTACCCAGCCAGACGATTGGCATGTTCACTTAAGAGATGGAGCCGCTTTAGCAAGGACCGCCAATGACATTGCCCGGTGGGCACGTCGTGCTGTTGTCATGCCAAATCTGTCGCCTCCGGTCGTTAATGTCGCTGCTGCAGAGGCCTATCGCGAGCGCATCCTCAGCGCACTGACGCCTGAAAATGGTCATTTTGATCCACTAATGACCCTTTACCTCACGGATAATACCTCAACAACTGAAGTCGCTCGGCTCGCTGAGTCCCCAGTGGTCCACGCCATTAAACTCTACCCAGCTGGCGCTACAACCAACTCTGACGCAGGAGTAAACGACCTCTCTAGCCTTTATCCTGTCTTTGAGGCCATGGAAAAACAAGATGTCCCTCTGTTGATACACGGTGAAGTCACCGATTCTGACATTGATATTTTTGATCGTGAAAAAGTGTTTATTGATCAGCACCTAGGACCACTCGTTGAACACTTTCCCGGTTTACGAGTAGTCTTTGAACACATCACCACCGAGGATGCCGTCGCTTTTGTCGTAGCGGCAAGAGAGGGCGTAGCGGCAACCATCACCGCACATCACCTGCTTTATAATCGTAACGACATGTTGGTAGGGGGAATTCGACCCCACTTTTTCTGCCTGCCCATTTTGAAGCGTGATCAACACCGAATGGCGCTTTGCCGCGCGGCAACCTCGGGTAACCCCCGCTTTTTTCTAGGTACCGACTCGGCACCCCACGTTCGTGAAGACAAGGAGTCCAGCTGTGGCTGTGCCGGCTGCTACACAGGCCATGCAGCAATGGAGCTCTACGCCGAAGTCTTTGAAGCCGAAGGTGCTCTGGGTCAGCTCGAAGGTTTTGCCAGCCATTTTGGTGCAGACTTTTATCGATTACCGCGCAACGACACCACCATCACATTGATACAGAACTCAAACCCCGTACCTGCACAGCTGACTCTCGGTCATGACAATACGCTTATTCCCATTCGTGCAGGGGAAATGTTGCGTTGGGAGCTACTGTCGTGACGGCCATGCCTGACTATCGTATGCGAGATCGCTTCAGAGGCTTTTTACCGGTCATCGTTGACGTGGAAACCGGGGGTTTCAATGCTGAGACCGACGCGCTGCTCGAGGTAGCCGCGACACTTATTCATGTTGACGACAGAGGCGAAGTGGTCTCGGGAGACACCCTAAGCTTTAATGTTGAACCCTTTGAGGGTGCCAACATTGAGCCATCGGCACTTGAGTTCACCGGCATTGATCCTGAGAACCCTTTGAGAGCCGCGCTGCCTGAGGCGATAGCCCTAGGAGAGCTTTTTTCGCGAATTCGCAAAGAGGTACGGGATACCGGCTGCAATAGAGCGATATTAGTCGGGCATAACGCGCATTTTGATGCAGGATTTCTCAACCAAGCCAGCCTGAGGTGCGACATTAAACGCAACCCTTTCCACCCCTTCTCACACTTTGATACCGCCACCTTGGCTGGGCTGGCCTTCGGGCATACCGTGTTGGCGCAAGCGTGCAAACGTGCGGGCATCGAATTCAGTAACAGTGAGGCCCACTCGGCGGCTTACGACGCAACAAAAACCGCAGAACTATTCTGCTGTATCGTTAATCAGTGGCAGCGACTCGGTGGCTGGCAGTGGCCGGAGATGCCTGCGGACCCCGAATAAGCGACCCCGGATACTTACCCTGGAAGTGCCCATCACTAAAGGTCAACACGCCTGACTTAATCGTGGCTCGGTAACCTGTGGCATCCTGCAATAATCGCATGCCACCGGCGGGAAGATCATGGGCGACCCAAGGTTGGTTCAAACCCAAAGCATCAAGATCAATAATATTCAGGTCAGCGAGATAGCCCTCAGAAATTAAGCCACGATCATTCAACCCATAGAGCTGTGCTGTGTTAGCACATTGCCGTCGAATGGCTTGTTGGATAGAAATTCGGCCATGATCTCGATCTCGCACCCAGTGTTGTAATAAAAAGGTCGTCGCTGCGGCATCGCAGATCGTTCCGCAATGGGCGCCGCCATCAGACAAGGAGTTCACGCAGTCATCCGATGCCAGAATCGGCTCCAAAAAATCTAGGTTGCCGTCAGCGTAGTTCAGTAGCGGGAAATAGATAAAACCCTGGCCCTCGTTAATCATCATGGCGTCATAGGCAAATGCTTCGGGTGACATACCCGCTGCTGCTGCCCGAGCTGCAATAGAGTCTTCAGTGGTAGGTTCGTAGTCGAAACCATCACCCATTGGGTACTGCATTTGGAAAGCAGCAATCATCAGCTCTAACAGGAGTTTGAGATCTGTTTCAGGCAGTTCGTGTTCCTCAGCCAATAGCTGCGCCTTGAAATTCGAATCCTTGAGCTTCTGAAGCTGCTCAGGCCAAGGGAGATCTTTAATTGACAGCCAGCTGGGTTTGAACGCAAAGGGATGGAAGGTCGCCTGCCAACCCAAAACCAATCCTGTACCCCGCAGCGCGATCTGCGCCACAAGATTTGCTCCTCGGGCATTTTCATCGCGCATTGAGGCGAGTTGGCTCTCGAGTGCCATAGCCTTTATGGGAGACTGCAGTGCCGTAAAACTTACCGGTAACCCTGTCTCCCGACTCAGCTCACCCATCCAATCAAATTCATTCCACTCGGGCATCAGGTCACTCGATAGTTCGAACACGCCATAACCCACTCTACCCATGGCACGCCCTATACCGACCAGCTCGTCGGGTGTCGCCGTTGTTCCGGGAACCAGCTCTCCGTCCACGGACTTGTGCAGCACGGTGCGTGATGTTGAAAAACCCAATGCGCCAGCTCTCAGCCCTTCTTCAACGATTGCCGACATTCGGGCAATATCAGTCTCGGTAGGTGCCTCGTTAGCTGCACCACGATCTCCCATGACATAAGCGCGTACGGCGCCGTGAGGAACCTGAGTCGCGATATCAATGCTTCTAGGCATGGCTTCCAAGGCATTGAGGTATTCAGGAAACGACTCCCAATCCCACTTCATACCCTCTGACAAAGCCGACCCGGGAATATCCTCAACGCCCTCCATTAAACCGATCAGCCAATCGTGACGATCCTTGGCGGCTGGTGCAAAGCCCACCCCGCAATTCCCCATAACCACGGTGGTTATACCGTGCCAAGACGAGGGTGCCATTTCCTGATCCCATGTAGCCTGCCCATCATAGTGGGTATGAATGTCCACAAAACCCGGGGTGACATAGCAGCCCACCGCGTCCATCTCCTGCTCAGCAGGCCCTAAATTTTGACCCACAGCAGCGACAAGACCGTCTTTAACGGCAACATCCGCCATGTACGGGACATCACCCGAACCATCGACGACGGTGCCACCCTTGATTAACAAGTCATACATTCCCATCACCTTCAATCTATTTTTTTTAGGCCGCCAACGTTAACAAATCCTACCCAATCTCCAAAATCAGTCCTCTTCACCGGAAATTTGATTGAGCAAAATATCCAGTTCCGAAATAAGCTCATCGAGAGTCGCCCGTCCCAACAACTCATATTTAATGAATTCATCAAACGGCAAAAGCTGTATCAGGGTAAAGGCTACCTCCCAGGCATTGCTGTAATCGATAGTCAAATTCATTCGTTGAATATGGGGGTGAGACTCCAAACCGCGTAATACAATTTCTAGAGAGCGCCATTCATCAGTCATTGGCGCAGGTTCTAACGGCGCCTCCATACTCACCTTTGAGCGGATCAGCCCCGAGGGTTCACGCCATACCTCTGCAATATCGAAACGTTCCTCACCACGAATGGTGATTCCCAGCAGCCCATTAGGAAGCTGATCAAAGTCGGTAATTCGCGCATGGGTGCCATAGTCTCCGACATCGGGCGTGCTGTGCGCTCCCCCGCTGACTTCGGAGCCCTGGCGCAACCAGACCACACCAAATCCGGTTCCTGTGCGCATGCATGACGCCACCATATCCAAATACCGCTGCTCAAATATCTGCAGCGGCATAGAGCCATAGGGAACAAGTGCCGATGACAAAGGGAAGAGCGGTATCTCAGTCATGATGCATTCTCGGGGCGGCTGGCGCTCTCTAATTGATTGAGCAACTCTAACGCTTGCTCGGCGCTGTCACCACAAACATCGACGTGGGGTTTGAAATCACCGCATACCGCGGGTCGCCGAGCATCCTTGAATAACCTACAACGCCTCGCAGCATCAAGGTGAATACACGGCGTCCCGGGGGGTTTTCCTTCGGGCATGCCATAAAAAGGGCGCGCTATGCCCGGCGCTATACAGCAGGCCCCACAGCCCGAGCGGCAGATCATAACCTCATTGACCACCTTCAGGTCCCAGAGGCCGAAACACCAAAATGAGCTGGGGTAATAAGAGCAGCGCCCCTGCGACCGCCGCCATCATCGCCAAGTCTGTTAAAAGACCAAAATACAAACTGGGAGTGAAGTTGGAGAGTGTCAGTAAAGAAAATCCAACCATCACTGTCAGGGTGGTGTAATACATGGCTCTACCAATACTCCCATGACTCCTGCGCATTGCAGCGTGATAACTTTGGTCAATGGCAAATTCACTACGAAACCGATGAATGTAATGAATGCAGTCATCAACACCAATACCGACCACGATCGCGGCAATTGTTATCGTCATGATGTCGAGAGGAATGCCTAAAAGTCCCATCACTCCGAGTACCAACCCCGCTGCAAGGACATTGGGCGCTAATGCCAACAGCGCCAGAGATAAGGAGCGAAATAACACCCAGAACATGAGCCCGATCACCAGAAAGACCACGCCCAAAGTCAAGATTTGCGATTTGAAAAGGCTTTGCAGGACATTGTTATACAGTACTAATAACGACGTAAACTGAACGCGCTCAGGTGCTATGCCCAGTGCCTCTACCAACTCCTCATGCAGCTCCTGAAGAAACTGATCGCGCTTTAAGTCTCGACTGGTTTCTTTTGCTCGAACAGATATCCGGACCTCATCAGTTTCAGGATAAAAGTAAGGCCTCACGAGTGTTGCGGCGACATCCTCCGGCATGCTGTTTTGTACAAGGGCCAATTCAATAGCCCCCAGCGGAGCGCCATACAAACCGTCCATGACCTCAAAGGCCGTCGATAAGGATAAAACCTTGCCTGTTTCAGAACGATCCTCGACTACGGCATGAGCCTGATCAAGCAAGTCACGGCCCTGAGGAGAGAACCAGAACGAGGGCGTGACACCGCCCTCCTCAGCAAAGAAATCACCATCACCAAAACCGTCGTCTGCAAAAGGATCATCGGCAAAAGTATCGTCAAAGTTGACCCTATCCACCGCCTCATCAAAATCTGCGGTCTGCAGGTCTGACGCTTCTAAACTGCTGTCTACGATGGTATCAACATGGCTCTCCTGCGGTGGGTAGAGCACAATATCCAAGGGAATCGTTCCCCCTAAACGGGCGTCCAGCAATTCCATGCCCTGATAGATTTCGGTGCTCTCTTTGAAGTAATCAATAAATCGATTCTCAACCTTCAGTCGAGAGATCCCCACAACGGTCACCAGGATCAAAATGCCAGCCGCCAAAAGTACGCCTACTCCATAGCGCTCAACCCAGCCAGCAAAACGGAGTGTCATGCCGTTATCCACGGCAGCGGGAGCAATTCTATTGGGCGAAGGCAATAAAGATGTCAGTGCTGGCACCAGCATAAAGGTCGTAATGAAAGCGAGCACAATACCGACGGTCATCATCAGGCCAAAGTCGATCACGGGCTGAATACCCGCCACCATCA
Source organism: uncultured Luminiphilus sp. (assembly GCA_938091995.1). Taxonomy (GTDB): domain Bacteria; phylum Pseudomonadota; class Gammaproteobacteria; order Pseudomonadales; family Halieaceae; genus Luminiphilus. Next base: position 18,905 of record CALKNZ010000039.1, read on the forward strand.
GAGATGCAAAAGCCACAATGGTCGTCAGGGCAGTGTAACCGCAGGGCACGAGCATTAGCTGTGCTGCTTTGGCCGCTCGTTGACGACGATTGTCATTGGGCTGCAACTGCTCTAATTCTCGATAACGCACCACGAGATGAACGGACAAGGAGAGCGTAATAATCAAAAGCACAGCAACAAAGTTTGACGAGATCACGCTCATTCGCCAGTCCAAGAAACCCAGTAAACCCAGCATCATTGAAGCGGTAACCGTACAATTCAAAATCGGAATCAGGACCCAGCGCCAGTCACGAAAAATGATTCCGAGCACGAGTATCATAATGCCGATAATGGCGATGCCAAATACAACCAGATCAGCGCGAATAAAATCGATCATATCGGCAGCGATCATGGGCACCCCACCCACAAAAATCTCGGCATGGGCTCGAAATTGATCGGCAATAGAGCGTACTTCAGCGACAAGCTGACTGCGCCGCTCGCCTTCTTCTACCAGCACAGCATCATACTGCGCCTCGACCTGCTGCAAACGCACAGACTGATCGTGGTCCAGCCCCTCTACAAGCGACCTATTACGCAGAGCCTCTCGCTCATCTAACAGCTGCGGTCCTTTCGGATCAGCGGTCAAACTGACCTGAATGGCACTGACATCTCCGGCGGCGCCAACCAAGAGGTCCCGATAAATTGGACTGGTCGTAAACTCCTCAAAAACGAGCTCAGTATCAATCCCAGGATCACGAAGCGTGGGTAGCTGCTCAGCTTCGGATAGAGCCGTCAGACTCAAAGGCGGGCTTTCCAGCAAAGGAACGTCCAATATGCTGGTTACCGAAGATACCCCGGAAATTTGTCGTAAGGCCTCCACCATTGCCGCGAGTGGCTCTAGCGAATTTGGCGCCAGTAAATGTCCGGATGGGCGCCACGTAAGAATGAGAAAATCGCCTGAGGCGTAATGTCGACTGGTCTCTCGGAAATACGCTAGATCGGGGTCCCCTTGGAGTAACAGAGAGTCTGAAGAGGCATCCAGCCTTATTTTTCCCAGCTGACTCCCAGCGAGTATTACCAGCAAGCCGAAGAAAACGAGGACCCACCCCGCTCTGCTCGTTACCCGAAGAAAATGTGTCTCAATCATGTTCAGTTATGTCAGCCCAAACCCGAAGTATCGCCCAAGCGCTGCAGCAATTTTTCATGAATACCACCGAACCCTCCGTTGCTCATCACAATAACAACATCTCCGGACTGTGCCACGCCCGCAACGGCCTCAACTACGGCATCAATGTGTTGCCAAACCGAGTGCCCTTTTTGCTCAGCCACTAGCTCTGTCAAAGGCCAGGATAAACCCGGAGGTTCGTACCAAAACACCGTGTCGGCCTCTGAGGTAGCAGCCGCCAGTGCAGCGCAGTGATGCCCCCCCTTCATGGTAGCGGATCGCGGCTCGATAACGGCGAGCAAACGACCGGACTCAGCGCCAATACGACCACGCATCGCCTCTAGCGTCATGGCAATCGCCGTGGGGTGATGGGCAAAATCATCAAAAACCGCCACTCCGTTGGGCGTACCTCGAAGTTCAAGGCGCCGTTTCACGCCCTTAAAATCTTCCAGAGCGCGTGCCGCAATTTTTAGTGGAACACCGGCATGGTGCGCTGCGGCTACTGCAGCGCAAGCGTTCATAACATTGTATTCACCGATTAGGGACCAACTAATCACCTCTTTTTCTCCTTGAGGGGACAACAACTCGAACTGCGCACCCTCTGGCGATAGAGGCCGCACCTGCCAGTGATTTTCCGTTTTATGGCCGAAGCTTTGACGCGGAGACCAGACCCCTCTTGAAAATACCTGATCAATAGACCGCGAGTTACCGTGAATGATAAGGCCCTGACTGGGCACACAACGAATGAGGTGATGAAATTGTGTCTCTATCGCGGCGAGGTTTGGAAAAATGTCTGCGTGATCATACTCCAGATTAGCAACCACCAGCGTGCGTGGCTTGTAGTGCACAAATTTTGATCGTTTATCAAAAAACGCCGTATCGTACTCATCGGCCTCAACCACAAAAAAATCAGATTGCCCCAGCCTTGCAGACAGCCCAAAATTGGTGGGAACCCCACCCACAAGAAACCCTGGTGCCATTCCCGCATATTCTAAAATCCAGGCCAGCATACTGGTGGTCGTGGTCTTCCCGTGGGTGCCCGATACGGCGAGCACCCAGCGCCCTGCGAGGATGTTTTCACCCAACCATTGAGGCCCCGATATATAGGGAACACCGCCGTCTAAAACCGCCTCAACTTCTGGATTCCCTCTCGACAGTGCATTCCCAATCACTACCAAATCGGGCCTTGGTTCAAGGTTTTGCGCAGAAAAACCCTCGGTCAACTCGATACCAGCGTCAGCCAACTGCAGACTCATCGGTGGATAAACACTGGCATCTGACCCCGACACCTGATGGCCCAGTTGCCTAGCCAGCAATGCCAAGCCACCCATGAAAGTGCCACAGATACCAACAATGTGAATGTGTTGTGTCACAGCTAACTCCGTTTGTGACAAGAGCTTAGCACGGGGATTGCACTAAGCCGCTTGGCACACTACTTTAGGCAAACTATTTCTGAGACCAAGTCAGCGCTATGCCCAAAGCCAATGCATTTTATGCACAATCTGGTGGTGTTACACCGGTTATCAACGCGTCTGCTTGCGGGGTGCTTGAAGCCGCTGCGAAAAAAAAAGATGCCATTAGCAAAGTCTATGCCGGTCGCAATGGCATTGTTGGAGCGCTGCGTGAGGACCTTATCGACACAAGCAAGGAAACTAAATCGGCCATTCGGGGTTTAATGACGACCCCCGCGGGCGCCTTTGGATCGTGCCGATACAAACTGCGAAGTCTCGAAGATAACCGAGCAGAATATGAGCGCTTGATAGCAGTTTTTAAGGCTCACAATATTCGGTATTTCTTTTACAATGGCGGTGGTGATTCAGCAGATACCTGCCTCAAAGTTTCACAGCTCTCCCAAAAAATGGGCTATGACCTGCAGGCCATTCACATTCCGAAAACCATCGACAATGACCTCCCCTATACTGACAATTGTCCCGGCTTCGGCTCCGTCGCCAAATATGTCGCCATATCCACTCGAGAAGCCGCATTAGATGTGGCCTCGATGTGCGAAACATCCACCAAGGTCTTTATCCTTGAGGTCATGGGACGGCATGCGGGCTGGATCGCAGGGGCATCTTGCCTGGCAGAAACAGAGTCGAGTGCAGCACCACACGTTATCCTGTTTCCGGAGATTGCGTTTAATGAGGAAAAGTTCCTCGCTAAAGTTCAGAAGACCGTCGATCGCTGCGGTTACTGCGTTATTGTCGCCTCGGAAGGGGCCCAAACCGCTGATGGCCAGTTTCTGAGCGATAGCGGTGTGCGTGACGCCTTTGGGCATGCCCAACTTGGGGGCCTTGCACCGACATTAGCTAACCTGATCAAAAGTCGCTTGGGTTATAAATATCATTGGGCAGTCTCTGATTATCTGCAAAGGGCCGCGCGCCATATTGCCAGCCAAACAGATGTCGACCAAGCTTATGCCGTGGGTGAAGCTGCGGTCGCTATGGCCTTAGCCGGAAAAAACGCCGTCATGCCCACCATCATCCGCGAACCCGGCAGCCGCTACCGTTGGCGAATTGGAGAAACCCCTCTTCACAAGGTTGCCAATCGCGAAAAAAAGGTTCCCCGCAAGTTTATAAGCCGTGACGGCTTTGGCGTAAGCCCATCGGGTCGAGCCTATTTTAAACCTTTGGTGCAGGGCGAAGCGTATCCTCAGTACAAAGGCGGCATGCCCATTTATACAACACTCAAGAACCTACCTGTCACCAAACGACTCGCCCAGAGCTTCGAAGTGTAGGTATAATATCGGCTTGCACAGACCAAAAACGCCACTTTTTCACCAGACGTCATGATGAACTTCAGCTCGCAGTCGATCCGCGACGCGCCGGAAAACGCAGTGGCTGCTTTTAACACTCGCACTTTTTTAACCTTTGGGCAGGAGGCCCCGAGAGATGTATACCGACGAACCCTTCTCAGCATATAGGCGTCACCCTTGGCATGGCCTTGAGCCAATACCTGAGGGAGTCGAGGCCGGCATTGTTCAGGCTTATATCGAGATGTTACCGAGCGACACCGTAAAGTATGAGCTCGACAAGAATACCGGTTTTCTAGTGGTAGATCGGCCCCAGCGCACGACGGCAACACCCCCAGCGCTTTATGGTTTTATACCTCGCACCTACTGCGCTGAAGAGGTGGCTGCCCGCTGCGCACATGCCGATATTGCGGACGGCGACCCCCTCGACATTTGTATTTTTTCTGAGCGTCTAATCACCCGCGCAGACATCTTGCTAAATGCCAGAGTCGTAGGCGGTATACAGATGATTGATGAGGGCGAGGCTGACGATAAGATTATTGCGGTACTGGAAGGCGATAACATTTGGGGCGAAGTTAACGATATTAAAGACCTGCCATCGATTAAAACCGAACGACTTCAACACTACTTCTCGACCTATAAAATGATTCCAGGCAAAAACGTCGAGATACGTGTTGATGGTGTTTACGGCAGGGAAGAGGCACTCGAGGTTATCGCTGCCTCACAGAGGGACTATCAGAACCACTACGGCCATTTGTTGAAAAAAGCTTCAGAAGCGAGTCTTTAGGCCAGCTGCATCCTCAAATCAAAAGGGCACAGCAGCGCAAAACCTTAGATAAAGATCACACCCAGTAGCTTCGAACGTATCGATCCATAAGGGCTTCGTACTGAAGTTCCACTTCCTTGAGGCCCGCAAGGGCCTCAAGGCCGGCAACCTGAGCAAAACTTCCTGTACTGCCTGACCACACCTGAAGGAATGGCGCGTCATCCATCAGAGATTGGAATAGTTTGGCGCTGGGACGGTGGCTCAAATGCCAGGGCTCGGCAGCGACGCCCCCCACGTCACCGGTATAAGGACGATAAAAACCCTCTGCATCATCCCTAATCATCAGTGATGTCAGCCAATTCGACAGCTGTGCAAAGGGTCCATCCTCAGAATATTCGCTAGGTTGCAGCTGAAGCGCGTAGCCCTCAGGTACAGCGGCTGGATCCCAAATATCAAAATCCGTACCCCAATGATGTCTAGAAGTGCCTGGCAGCGCTGAATATCTGAGAATGGCGTGTAACCAATCGCTATCCTGAACTGATGGCTTCAACAGCAGTGACCCGGTATCCCCGTAAACTGGCCGTTCTCCGCGCATCTTAGCGTTGAAAATAGCTAATTGACGTGTGTAGTCACGGTAGCCAGATGCGATCGATAATTTAAACCCTGACTTTTGAGCCCTGTTGACCAAACGATTCAATGCAGTCGCAGCAGCTTCATGTGCCAAGCCTATCCCGGGCATATCGATAAGGCCTTCACGGTTCAGGCCTAAAGCCCATAAAACCGTGGGCTGGGTCCTGCTTCTGTTATTAAAACCCAAGATCATGCCCCTCCATTATGAGTGGCTTTGTCGCCCGTAAACCCTGCGGCGTTATGTCCACGCCCAAGCCGTAAACCTCCACGCCCCCTTTAATAGCGAGAGCAAGGGCTGCCGCATATTGTGGATCAATCGCTACTGCAGGCGCGATTCGCTGAATTTTAGAGTGAAAGGCACAAAATATTAAAGCTGCGCGGCAACCGGAGCTCACGAGATCCGCTAACTCTTGCACATGTTTTCGCGCTCGCACACTCACTGCATCAGGAAATTGACCCAATCCATTGCCAACGCACCATGACACCGCCTTTACTTCCACCCATATTGGAAGCCCTTTAACTTCAAGCTTGAAGTCTACCCGGGTGTTAGACCGCAAAGACACTTCCCGATGAAGGCTATCAAAAACTGCAAGCTCTGGGAAAATGCCACCACGCAATGCGGCCTCTACCATGGGATTCGCCAAAACAGAGTGCACACAAACGAAACTCCCCCTGTCCTCTACCAACTCCAGAGTCCACGCTAGCTTTCGCTTGGGGTTGTCACTTCGCGACAGCCAAACCCGCGAGCCCGGCTGCTGGCAGCCTCGCATCGCGCCGGTATTTGGACAATGAGCAACCACAACTTCGCCGTTTGGTAGCTCTACATCCGCTAAAAAACGCTTATAGCGCTTTTGCAAAACCCCTGGCTCTAAGTTGTCAAAAGCCCAATGCCAACTCATACATTTAGCCTATATCCCTGTCGTGTTTCATTGTGACACGTCAAACCAATACAAATTCAGTGGCAAGAACACAACTTATCTGGTAGCTTCCCGTCCCCGTTGTAGGAGAGTGCTGTACCAGCCTCCATAGCGCAGTCACTTTTGCGGTGTTTTGACTGCCCCCATAAACAAATCGGTAATCAGGTAACCTGCTATGGCCACCAAAAAATCCAACACCAAGACCAAGACAGCGCCCAAAAAGGCAGCTGCCAAAAAGCCGACTCTAAAAAGCGGCGCAAAGAGCTCCTCAGCCAAGAAAGCTGCGGGCAAAAAAGTAGCGACTAAAGCACCTGCGAAGAAAGCTGCGGCCAAAAAGGTAGCGGCTAAAGCACCTGCGAAGAAAGCGGCGGCCAAAAAGGTAGCGGCTAAAGCGCCTGCGAAGAAAGCTGCGGCCAAAAAGGTAGCGGCTAAAGCGCCTGCGAAGAAAGCTGCCGCCAAAAAAGTAGCGGCTAAAGCGCCTGCGAAGAAAACTGCCGCCAAAAAGGTAGCG
>CALKNZ010000040.1 GCA_938091995.1 uncultured Luminiphilus sp.
GACGCACTCAACAACGGCCTGACTGCCATACACCACTTGGCCGCTATCCAGTGCGAGGGTGGGCACTTTATTCAGGGGGTTAAGCGCTGCGATTGAGTAGGCGTCGCCCTGATCTTCACCCTGGCGATTTTTAAAGGGGTAGGTGGGCACGAAGGTGACGTCATCCCACAGACCGGCTTCATGAATGGTAACGAGGACCTTATGAATAAACGTATGGAACGGGGAGTAAAATAATTTCACGGGGCTTAACCTCTGGGCGCTGTGTTTAAACCAACCCTCAGCATAGCAGTTATCATCACAGTTGCAGACGCGATCTTTCGCTGAGTAGCAATCCAGCCGAGGGTAGGGGTGATGTTGCCCTTCACCGGTAAACCCCTACAAAACTATTGTGGTGCCAACTGATCCTACCCCGCGGATTAGGCCTGCATATTGAACCACTTGTCTTCCGTCTAATCTTTCTGGGACAGGGCCCGAACTATGTTGTTGGCTGTGGAGGTTATGCAGCGCTGCAGCTGCTTGGCCTGCGTCTCGTTGTTGTGGGTTTGGGACGCGTCTCTCAATCGGTTTGAACGCTTTTCTGGTCAACCCACGATTGCTTAAGACGCCTCCCCGCTGGGTGCTAAGTAGGGCTAGAGTTCCCGGGTTCACCAAACACTCTGAGGGCAGCGCAGCGGCAACGCTGCAGAGAAAACTAGGTCATGAGATTTGGGTTGAAAAAATCATACTGTTCCGTTTGCAGAAAGCCGTACCCAACATGAGCGGCGAAGTCATCAATGCCCAAATAGCGATGCAATGCATGATGGACGTGCTTTGGATAAATCAGCGACCCTGAGTTCGATACTTTCAGAGTCGACGGGTCAATTTTTTCGGCATTTTGTAAGGCATCGGTTTTTCCTACGCTGCGACCGCCCCAGTCAGCATTTCCCTGCATAATCAGGTAGGAGTTAATGGGCCAGTGGTCCTTGCCGCCAAAGGAGTTGTAGTAGGGCGTTCTGCCAAAATCAGATGACACGACAACCACCAATTTGTCCCTGATTTCAAGTTCGCCAGCCATGTCCCAAAGGTAGATTAGCGCGTCATTCAGAGCTTGAATGTTTTGAACTTGCGAAAACTCACCGCTTGAGTGTGTGTCCCAGTTGCCACCGGCGCCGCATTCAACGCTTGCGGTGGTTCCAGTGCTAAACGCCACCAAACCAGTTTGTATCTGGGCTTTTAGGTTACTTTCTCCTTGGTACACGCCTTGGGATTGAGGCATCTCGTTTGGCAGGTTGCTGTACAGTTCGTCTAATAATATTCTGCCCTGCATACCGGTTTCAAAGGCGCCTATACGGTTAGCCAGCGCGTCGTTATACCGCTGTTGCTCGCTCAAGACATTGAGTCCTCGAGTTTTGTACTTCGCAAGTAGAGCTTCTTCAGTGCTATTGCGGGGACGCACCAACTCTTTTAATCCACCCGGGTTGGTTCTGGCGGTGCGAACAAGACCCTGATCAGCGCCAAAGATTCCGTTGTTTATTAATGCTATTGGCGCATTGGGAGCTTTCGCAGCCGCATACAGGGCGGCCAAGGTGGGGCGGCCCTCGCTGGCGGAACCTGTCCACGTGTGGCGCTCGCCTGTTTGGTGCGCATTGGTTTGGGTGTCGACGCCGTTGATGACCAACGAATCTGCGGCTATTTTTCCGAACATTGCGTCATTGTTTGCGATCGGCGCAAATAAGATATTGCCCACCGACTGAGTTTCCCCAGCCTCAGACCAGTTGGTAATTGGTAGCTCTCCTGGCGAATTAACCTTAGGGTCACAAAAGAGCGATAAATCCCATCCCCCGTTTGCATGAATCGTCATCAGGTAAGGTCCATCGTAGGGTGAAGAACCTTGCACCAATGAAACTCGACTTGAGGCGATTAGGGCTGCCGTGCTGGCCAAGAATTTTCGCCGAGTCAAACCCATGGTTTTACTCATTGATGTAATCATAGTGAGCCACCATGTAATCGAATATAAGGCGCCAAGCCCAGGTATTTGCTTCTTCAACCGGTGTCGTGTTGGCCGGTTGCCGAACCCCTCTCGTATCCAGATCGTCCGCTAGCTTTGCATAGGATAGATCATCCCAAAGATAGCAGCTCGTGTGTGACTCGTGGGTCTTCTGTGCTTCGAGCAACAAATCTACCAGCAACTCGACGTCATCAGATTCCTCCGCCACGCTGCGTCCGTGTAGACGCGAATACAAATTTACCAACACCGCTCGCAGCTCCTGGGAGTCTGTGGGAGTCGATGAAAAGTCGAATGTATTTAAATATTGTCGCTGGCCATCAACGGTTCTAGCCTCTATCTCAGAGACAACACAAGCTACTCCAGATGCGTGCTGCTCGAAAGCAGCGAGAGAAAGGCTAGAAACCTCTCTGGCTCTAGACTTAACTTGGTAAGAATCGATGCCTCCTAGCGCTATATTGACCCAATCCGACACGTAGGTGATGGTTTCGGGGAGAATGTTTTGTCTCTCTTGCTCCCAAACCTTAAATCCAAAAAGTGATTTGGTCTTACTGTCGAGTTCTTCCGGTGTGAGCAGCCGTCGGGTACCGAGCCTAGCCACTGAAAATAACTTAGCGTTTTGGCTTACAACCTCACCGCTGGCGAACCAGGGTGAGAGAACCATTTCTCGCAGCAATGCTTTCAACTTAAATTGATTTTGCACGAAGGCGCCCGCCAGCTTATTCACTTCATAGCGTTGTAGGCTAAAGGCCTCAAGCGCTTCTTTGTAATTGGGAAGTTGAGGGTCTTCTGGAGCTTTCAATAAAGCACTCCCCATAACGGCAGGCCACCAAAACTCGACGGTTGCTACCGGGAACCTTGGGTCTGCAACAATTTGCTGTGCCAACCATTGCAGGCTGTTGGAGGCGTCCGGGGCCGACTGTCCGTTCATCCCCGGCGTTCTCATATCTCGAAACCAGGTATCTCCATTGACGTAGCCCGATTCCGGATCGAGCTTATACGACCAGGGCAGAGTATCCGTAAAATTGCTATCCCTGAAATTGCCCACTTCCCCATAGTTTTGAAAGGCGCCCGCCACCGGATCAAGAGTTTGATGGCATACCGTGCAAGCAGGATTTAACAGGGTTGGATTGTTCTTATCGGCCAGCGCCGCCGCATCGGTGGTTCTGGCCGCTGACGCTTCCACGTCGAGCCCTAAAAAGAATTTATAAGTCCACCGAGCACGCGCACGGTTTCGGTTGGTTTCGGTTGTCGGGTAGCGCGTTAAAAATGCCATCGTGTTTAGAACGCCCGCATGTGGCCACTCAAAAGGCTCCCAAGAGCTAGCATAGCAATCGCCTCCCTGAATGGGATTGCAAATTTCTTCGCCGGGGGGGGAGTTAAATGTGCCAAAGTTTTTGGCTGGTCTAAATTCTTTATGGAACTCGGTGTATTCGCCGTTGTAGACAACGGCTTGTTCCCATGGATTTTCAAGCTGGGCATTCAAAGTGTCCGCAGTTAGCGGCGTCACCATCGTATAGTCTGCGGTTAATATCTCGGTATAGGGTTTATCGTTCTCAACCACGTACGCAATGAGTTCGACGGGGGCATGAGTATGCCCATAATTTTTCGCTTGCCACAGCTTCCATTGTTCATTGTTTTTGTAACGCTCTTCGTCCCGCTCCAAGTTTTCAAAAAGAGCGAGATTAGCCGTACCGGTTTTCGGCCACCAATTAGCGTCCAAAGAGATGGGAAACAATCCGTTGGTGAAAGCATCGGTTAATAACTGATCATTTGCGCCCGTTACAAGAAAGTCATGGAAGCCTTGACCGGCCATGAGCTCGTCAATCGCGGCATCTAACGTAATGTCGCCACGGCTTAGTCGGTCATGCTCTTCTGTCGTGGGTACCCGTCGACTTAGCACAACGGCAGCTTTGCGATAGAGCTGAGGGGTACTCATAGTGCTGATCCCACTCCACAGCGCATCGGGATTACTGTTGCCTGCTTGTTTTTTCAATGACGAAGAACTGCAAGTCGTACCCAGCGCCAAGGCCTGTAGAAAGTCAGCGAGTAATTTATAGTCTGACGAAAAGGGCTCAATAACAGCGCCGCCACCGTGCGACGCCCCTTGCGCCTTATTCAGAATGTATTGAGAACTACGAGCTTCTGAGAGGGCGTGGAAATTTGAAAAGTTAAAATCAAGATAGGTGGGGTCTGATGTTTGACGCAGCGAGAGTGAAGCTCCTGCCTTGGGGGCAAGGCCATCCTCAATGTGGCAACCAATACACTTATTTTGAACGACCGCATCGGCTGCGTCGTACAAATTTTGGGCGTGAGCCTCCTCACCACCTACTGCACCAATCCTGAGTTGGCAAGCTAGGCTGACCGCTGTTCCAATTGAACCCGGGTAAGCGCTGACGCCACTAACCGCACCAAAAGTGAGAGCAAAGGCGATTACCTTGCTGATCTTGACGCGGCGTTGCCGGCTTATTTTATGTGATAGGGGCTGCACGCCAGTTTCCCGTCTCGTTTACGCTACTGCATGATAACACGCAGTAAAGACCTCCATTTTAGCTAAGCTCCAGACTTTCCCCCACCAAAGAGTTACAGCCGACTAAGGACCAATTCTTCGGGGAGGAGCTGGTGGGACATTGTCGACATTAAATGCGCTACTAGCAGAGGGTCAGTAGCGTGGCGATTTATGCTGGGACAACTATTTCACCCCCTGGTCGTCTGGAATAGTGTCGCTGACCTGCTGATTCATGAAGTTGCTGTCTGATGAA
>CALKNZ010000041.1 GCA_938091995.1 uncultured Luminiphilus sp.
CGCTGCCAGTCCGCTCATGCCTGCGCCGACCACGATCAGGTCATAGTGCTCATTCAGTGCCTCATAGCGTTCAGGCTTGATCCCCCGCCAGGCTAACTCGTGAGCCACTTCGTAGGAGCCTTCGTGACTGCCTCGCATACCTGTTTGTATGGGGGGGTAATAAGCTGAGAGATCTGGCGGGCTAAATACTGTAGGGGCTTCAGCTGTTGCCGGCGTGCCGGTTGCGACTTCTTTGCCGCATCCGGTCAGTAATAGGCCGCCGGTGCCAATGACAGCGCCGTTTATAAAGTCTCGACGTGTTATATCAATCGGCATAGGTAGGCTCTCCTCTTGGTCTTTCGCATCGCGCTATTTATTTCTTTACATGTCAGTCGACAGGTTATAGCCTGTCGACTGACATGTACAAGGATTTCGTCGATTTTTAGATCGTAAAAACAGGACAACCCTTTCAATGAGCAACCATACTACTAATGCTGCCACCCTTGATATTCAGATTAATCGCTTTGGTTTTTGGTGCGTTGTTATTTGTATTGCAACGGGGTTGTTGGCGGTAGCACTGCCTCTGGATGTCCCTGGTGGATACGACGCGACCCGGGAAGAACGATTGAATTGGCTCGCGGCTAACAGGGGTTTGTTCATTGCCGGCTGGCTCAACCAAATCCTCGCAATGCTTACCTTGTCGGGCTTATTTCTTGCCATCGCCTGGCGAGTCCGTCATGAAAGCCCCCTAGCTGCCCTGCTGGCAGCCGGTGCCACTGCCATGGCCACCATGGCCTTCGTTATTCCTAAGTTTATGGCGGTGTGGACGATACCGCTGTTAGCCCAAGCGGCTTTATCGGAGACAGCGGGCTCAGAAATGGCCGCGATGCTGCTGCCACTGCTTAACGTATCGATTCCGTTTTCGCTGTATACCTCATTCGATTACATGGGCTTTTGGCTTTATTCGCTGTTCGCTCTGCTCGTGATGGTGCCCATGGTTGACCGCGATTGGCTGTCTAAGTTTGCTGCTTTGTTACTGGGGCTATTTGGCGTGGGTTTTCACGTGGCGTTTGCAATGCTGATCTTCGGGGTAATTGGGGCTGCAGATATTGAAGTGTCCTTTGGTCTTTCGTTTATACCGCTACTCCTTTTGCTCTTGGTAATGCTCGCGATTTTTCGGCGCGCGGGTTGATGTGATTGCTCAAAAATTTGTTACGTCAAGCGTGCTGTGTTTCTCAAAAAATTAAAAAAATATAACTACAACCGTTCAGTTTAGGAGATATTGATGACAGGGTTCACTCGAAAAAAGGCCTTTGTCGCCATTGCGACTCTTACCTTCACCAGCGCTGTAAGTGCACAGCTCGAAGAGGTTTTGGTGACTGCGCAGAAGCGTGATCAAAGCTTGCAGGATGTTCCGATTGCCATCAGCGCTGTCAGTGAGGATATGCTCGAGAAGACGGGTATCAATACCATCACCGAGGTCATCCCTCTGGTACCCGGACTGACCGGCGCCGATTATGGCTTGGCGACAAACAGCTGGGCGATCCGCGGTATTGGCAGCAATGATTGGACGATTGGTTCAGAGCCCTCAGTTGGCGTATTTGTCGACGATAGCTACGTAGGGCGCAATATTTTTGCCTCGTCTAACTTTTTCGATATAAACCGTATTGAGGTGGTGAAGGGGCCACAAGGGACGCTGTTTGGACGCAACGCCGCCGCAGGTGCGATTAGTTTAATCACGAATAAGCCGGGTGATGAGAATGAGCTGCGCCTGGGTGCCGCACTGGGTGATGAGGGGCAGCAGCGCTACGAAGTGGTTGGCAACTGGGCGCTCAGTGATTCATTTGCGCTTCGTGTTGCCTATCAGCATCAAGAGTGGGAGGGCATGTGGACCGAAGTAAATAGCGGTGACGACATGTACACCGAGAGTGATGTGGTGCGTATTTCGGCCCGCTGGGACGTCACTGATAACCTAGAAGCGCTCATTAAGTACAATTACGGTAAGGCAAAAACCAATTACACCAGCGCCATTAATATCCCTTTTAACCTCGCTGAGCCCGGTGTGGAGTATCCTGATAGATTTGCCATCAATAAACCTAATTTTGAGCAAAATGAAGACGATGGCTTAGGACTGCGCTTGACCTGGGCGATTAACGACACCCTGACGCTGGTGTCGATTACTGACGCCCGCAGTGCGGAGAACGATTACTTTGAAGACGTCGATGGCACCGCAGATGATTGGGCTGTTGACCTGGCGCTGCTTGGTGGAATTCTCGGTGGGCTAGATATCCCAGTAGGTTTGGGCGCAGATGCGGAGACGTTTTACCAGGAGTTTCGTTTGAACGGTGGCTCTGAATCACTCACTTGGTTCACGGGCGTGAGTTATTACAGTGAGGATCTCGATAATACGCGATGGGAGGTCGACTACGTGGCCACCGCACTGGGATTCCCCATCGGCGGTCAGCGCATTGAGAGTCGAGCAAAAAATGAATCTCTGGGGATTTACGGTGATGTGACCTGGCAGGCTACAGACCGCCTCGCACTGATTGCGGGGCTACGCTGGAACTCTGACGAAAAGGACTGGTGCACCAATACCCTACAGGACGATTTTGGCGATATGGGTGGACCTACCGATGGTCCCCTGTGCGATAAAGAAGATTGGGATGAGCTCACTTCGCGACTGGTAGCGCAATACAATATTAGCGACGACACTATGCTATTTGCCAGTGTTTCCCAGGGTTATAAAGGCGGAGGTTTCAACACTTCGGTAGCCGATCTTGACGGTGACTTTGTTGCCGAAACCTTGGTGCCATTTGATCCTGAAACCAGCGTTGCTTATGAACTCGGCATGAAGTCAACGCTGCTAGAGGGCCGCATGCAGTTTAACGGCTCACTTTACTTTACCGACTATGAGTCACTTCAGGTGGCCATTTTTGGTTTTGATACTGGTCAGCAAATTCGCGATGCTGGAAACGCAGAAACCAAAGGGTTTGAGGCAGAGCTCACCTATGCGCCCACCGATGGCCTGACGCTAATGGCGAACTACGCGTATATGGATACCGAAATTGTTACGGGCCCGCTCAGTGGTCAGACGCTGACCTATGCGCCAGAAAACACTTTTTCCGTAGGCGCTAATTTTGATCACTCTTTCTTGGGCGGCAGTCTTAACTGGTTTGCGATGTACAACTACACGGGTGAGTACTTTCACGACATCGACAACTTTGAAGAAGAGAAATCCTACGGGCTGCTCAATGGTCGAGTCACCTATCTTGCAGGCAGTGAGCGTTGGGACTTGTCGCTTGCGGCCGACAATATTACCGACGAAGAATACGCTACCTTGCGTGCAAATTTTGGTTGGGGGGCGCAGCTGCACTGGGGCTACAAGCGCCTAATGCGCGCTGAATTTAACCTTTACTTCTGATTGCCCAGACGAGTGATAGCTATGCGTAATCCCATCATCAGGGCGGTTTTTTTGAGTTGGCTCATTGCAGGAGGCCTGATGTCTGGAGCCGTTCGGGCAGAGACTGAAATTCTGTCCCTTAACCCAGCGTCTCTGCGAGAAATGCCACTGGAGAGCCTGCCGCCCTGGCCCGACGATATGGTGCTCTCGGGCACCAATGAACACGGGCAAAAAATTCTTCATGAGGGCGAGTTTGTGATTGCTCTGTATGAAGCGATGCCTGCGATTATCGATGTGGCCATACCCTATACCTACGATGAGTATGTGCTGGTGCTTGAGGGGAGTGTCGTGCTGACCTCTACCGAAGGTGTTCGGCAGGCGTATCAAACCGGCGACCAATTTCTTGTGCCTCAGGGGTGGACGGGTACCTGGGAAATGCCCAGTCGCTTCAGAGAGCTGATCATCGTTGAAACTGACCAGTGGGAAGCCTCGGACAGCCTGCTGGCGGCGCTATTCGCCAGCCCCCCAAAAGCAGACCCCAACGCTCCAGCAGTGCTTCCGCTGTTGGCCGATGCATTGCAACAAGCTGAGTTGGACAGTCTTCCGCCTTGGCCTGAGGGCGTTGTCATTACAGGGACCAATGCTCACGGGCAAAAAGTATTGCACGAAGGGCAGTTGGTCTCGGTTTTGTACGGTGCCGAAGCCGCGCTTTTGGAGGTCGGGGCACCGTTTCCTTACGACGAATATGTCTTCGTCGTCGAGGGAGAAGTGATCCTCACCTCAAAGGGTGGCAGCCCAAAAACCTTCGGCGTGGGGGACAGTTTCCTGGTGCCAAAAGGCTGGATGGGTACCTGGGATATGCCTGTGAAGTATCGCGAGAAAATTATTGTCGAGACCAAGGCCTGGAATATTGCTGAAGGCTGAAAGTCTGAAAGTCTGAGGAAGTTTGGCGATGAATAAAGATAAAAAACTGAAAATTACGCGACGCGACTTCCTAGACGGCGTTGCGATGATGGGGGGGATGGCTGCGCTATCCCCTCTCCACGTTTTCGGTGAGCATACCCAAGAGGAGCTTTCGGTGGGCGTTTATCCACCGACCCTCACGGGGCTGCGAGGTAACCACCCCGGGTCTTATGACGTGGCTCATGCCTTGGCAAGAGGCGGCCAGCGCCCAACCCAATTCGAAGAGGTCGACGACGTTTACGACCTCGTTGTGGTGGGGGCTGGTATCAGTGGTCTGACGGCAGCGTATCTCTTTCGCAAGCGGTTTGGTGCAGCTGCGAAAATTCTGTTGCTAGACAATCATGACGATTTTGGCGGCCATGCCAGGCGGAATGAATTCACTGCTGATGGCAGAACACTGTTGGGGGTGGGAGGCAGCCTAAATCTAGAGCAAGCTGCTATGAGTGATTCAGCGCGATCATTACTAGAAGAAATTGGCGTTGATTTTACCTCCCTGCGTCAAGGTATTGAGCCCGACTATGTGATTTACGATCCTATGTCTTCACACGGATTGTATTTGAATGCGTCGGTCTACGGGACCGATAGAGCAATGAACGGTCAGTGGAACCTCACCTGGGCAGGCGCGGGAGATTTTCAATCGGCCATTCGCTCACTGCAGCTGCCGCCGTCTGATGAGCAAGGTCTGATTAATCTTATTAGCGGTGAGCAGGACTTTTTGCCGGGCATGTCCGCGCAAGAACGCGAGCAGTTTATGCACAGCACGTCCTACGAAAGCTTTTTATCAGAGCACGTGGGACTCTCCCCGGGGGCCGTTCAAATTACAGAACCGTGGATAAAAGCGCTATTTGGTGTGAGCGTTGCGAGCGTTTCCATTTATGAAGCTCTTTACACTGGTGCTCCGGGTGCCGCCGCTCTACTGCCGCCGACATCGGAGGCTTCAGATGCTGACCCAGAGAATGCGGAGACCCAAGCTCCTGAAGCCGAAAACCCCGACGCCGATCGTTATCCGATATACCCCGATGGCAATGCATCGGTTGCCCGACTTCTGGTGCGGCACTTAATTCCTGCGGTGGCTGCAGCTAATACTGAGGAAAATATTGTCACCAGCACCTTTGATTACACACAGTTAGACCGAGAAGGAGCGCCGGTGCGGCTTCGTCTTAATAGCACCGCGGTTAATGTGCGTAATCGAGACGACGGTCTTGTCGACGCTTCTTATGTGGTCGCGGGTAAGGCTCAAACCGTTCGGGCAAAGCACTGCATCCTCGCCGGGTACGGCGGTATGGTGCCGCATTTGTGCCCCGAGTTACCCCCTGCGCAAAAGGAAAGTTTGGCTTACGGGGTAAAGGTGCCCTTTATTTGTACCAACGTTTTATTGCGATCAGGCGCGGCAGTCCGTAAGGCTGGAGTATCGGGTTATCAATGCCCGGGCAGCTTCTATAGCCTCGTGGCCACTGCGCCGCCAGTGTCCCAGGGCAATTTTCAACCGCTCACTAAGCTCGATGACCCTATTGTAGTGTGGATGATTCATGCTGCGGCGCCTCCAGCTTCTGGTGATCAATCTTCTCGAGATTTATACCGCTTGGGCAGGCACCAATTGTTATCAATGTCTTTCGAAGATATTGAGGCAGCTACGCTGAGTCAGCTGTCGGGCATGTTCGGGGCAACGGGTTTTAACGCAGAAACCGACGTCGAGGGGATTACGGCGAACCGTTGGGCCCATGGCTACGCTTACGAGTACATGGAATTGCATGACCCAGCGTGGCCTGAGGGTGAGGCCCCGCACGAACTGGGCCGAGCACCTATTGGCCGCATCAGTATCGCCAACTCCGATTCCGAGGCTCACGCTTATGTGCAATCGGCTATTGATGCCGCAATTAGAGCGGTGGGGGAAGTCTCGGGGTGAACCTGCTGCAGCACAGAGTGCTTAACGGCTGGCCATTTTTTGGTTTGGTCGCCAGCCTGACCTTTGCCGCCATGGTTGCAGGTTATGTATTGATAGGCATCGCCACCCCGGAAGCGGCAGTGAATATGATTCGCCTGTCGGTACAGCTTGCGTCGCCCTGGGTATATCTCGCATTCGTTGCCACGCCGATGACACAGCTGTTCCCTGGCAATCTGTCGAAATGGCTATTGCGGAACCGGCGATATCTCGGCTTGTCCTTCGCCGCCGGTTTCGGCTGGCAAGCGGTGTTCATAGGTGTACTGCTTGCTTTGCACAATCCCTACTACTGGGATGAGATGCACAATGACGTTGATTTTTTTCTGCGAATGGCCAGCTATATCTTTCTCTTGGCGATGACGGTTACCTCTTTTTTCCCGGTGCGTCGCAGAATGCGTGCAGAACATTGGCGCTGGTTACAGCTTGTCGGCATCTGGTACTTCTGGGCCGCGATTTGGGTGAGCTATGCCCCAATGGCGCTAAGCATTGATGCCAAGACCATTGATGTTGTGTATACGACTCTGGGATTGCTTGCATTAATGCTTCGCGTTGGCGCGTACTTGAAATCACCTGTCAGCAGTCTGCCTCAAGGGAGTGCCACGCTATGATGGAATCAATCGGCCTTATCCCCGTCGAAGCGGCCAAGCGCTATGGGGACCGCACTGCCTTGGTCTTGCCGAATCGAGAACTCACGTTTAACGAACTCGAGGCGCTCACGAATCGTTGTGCCAATGCGCTGAAAGATCTAGGCGTTAAACCCGGTGATCGCGTCACGCTCTACTCCGGCAACTGTTGGGAATGGATTGTCAGCTACTACGGTGCTCTTAAAACCGGTGCGGTGATTAACCCGATCAACGTGATGTTGACGCCGGGTGAGGTTGAATTCGTGGCCAACGATTGTGGTGCCAGCGTGGTCATCGCCTCCCATGAAAAGGCGCTCTCAATTGCTGGTGTTAAAGAGAAGTCACAGGTCAGGGAGCTTATCGCCTTTGGTGATGAGGCTCTTCCTGAAGGTATCTTGTCCTTCAACGAAATTCTTGCCCGTAGCGGCGAAGAATATGAAGTGGGCGATATCGATTCCGATTCCCTGTCGACCATTGGCTATACCTCCGGTACCACCGGGCACCCCAAAGGTGCCTGCCTGTCGCACCGCAATATTTTGTTGAATGTATCTATGACCGCATTGATGCACCAGCGAAGCGAGCGGGACACCGTTGTAACAGCGCTACCGTGCCCGCATGTCTACGGCAACGTGGTCATGAGTGGCGCCATTCAGAACGGTATGACTTTGGTGCTGCATCCCGCTTTCGAAGAGAAAGCCATCTTGCAGAGCATTCAGAACCATAAGGCCACGTTGTTCGAAGGTGTGCCCACTATGTATATGTTCATGCTCAATCACCCGGAGTTCGATGCGTACGATTTGTCATCGTTGCGCTGCTGTACTGTTGGCGGCCAGACCATGCCGGTACCGAAAATGGAAGAAGTCGAACGGCGCTTCGGCTGCCCATTGATTGAGCTATGGGGCATGACCGAGATAGGCGGATTGGGAACGACCTTTGCCGCCAATGGGCCGGTCAAGCACGGTTCGATTGGGGTGGCACTGCCCTATACCGAGGCAAGAATCGCCGATACCGAAGACGCCAACAAGACGCTTTTGACGGGAGACGTCGGCGAGTTAATGATCAGGGGCGGTATCGTTATGCAGGGTTACTTTGGTAACGAGCAGGCCACACGGGACACGATTGAACCCGACGGTTGGATGCATACCGGGGATGTCGCGTCCATGGATGAGGATGGCTGTATTTTTATTGTTGATCGCAAGAAAGACATGATTTTGACCGCGGGTTACAACGTTTATCCCGCTGAAATTGAACGGGTGGTGGCGGGTCATCCCGACGTTGCGCTGGTGGCGGTAGGCAGTATCCCCGATACGGAGAAAGGCGAGTTGGCCAAGGCTTATATCGTACCCAAGGTTGGCGCAAGCCCCAGCGCAGATAACGTCATTGCTTATTGTCGCGAGCATCTGGCCGCCTACAAGGTGCCCCGGGCTGTTCAATTTGTCGATGATTTACCAAAAACCAGTACCGGCAAAGTGATGCGTCGTGAACTGAAGACGCTTGACTAGGCTATGAACGTGGAGATCCTGCAATGAAAGTCGATAGTAATTTTGTGATGAGCATCAATGGCGATGCTGTAACCACCGAACACACCCAGCCTGTTTACAATCCGGCCACACGGGCTGTTTTTGCTCAGGTACCGGATGCGTCTCGGGAGCAGCTTGATCAAACGGTCGGCTTCGCGCGTGCGGCACTTAAGGGTTGGGCAGCAACGCCGGCTGAAGGCAGACAGGCGGCCCTTGAACGTTATGCCAGTTTGATTGAGGCCCATGCTGAGGAATTTGTATCACTGCTTACACGGGAGCAGGGCAAGCCTAAAGCAGGAGCAGAATGGGAAGTGTTTGGTTCGGTTGATTGGCTGCGGGCAGTGGCGTCCCAGCGGCTTCCCGATGAGGTCGTTGAAGATGGTGATGACCGCCGTGTGGTAACGCGATTTACCCCAGTGGGCGTTGTCGGGGCGATTGTGCCCTGGAATTTCCCCATATTGCTCGCCATTTGGAAAATTGCGCCGGCGCTGATGGCAGGATGCACGATGATCCTCAAGCCTTCGCCCTACACGCCCCTGTGTGATCTGAAGCTCGTTGAGCTTGCTCAGGAGGCTTTTCCACCGGGTGTTATCAACGCCGTAAGTGGGGGCGATGATCTGGGCATCTGGATGACGACTCACCCGGACATCAACAAAATTGCCTTTACCGGTTCCACCGAGACCGGACGGCATGTCATGAAGTCGGCCTCAGAGACGATCAAGCGTGTCACGCTGGAGTTAGGGGGCAATGATCCTGCCATCGTCTTACCCGATGTGGACGCCAAGACCGTGGCACCTCAGCTCTTCTGGGCCGCGTTCCAGAATAACGCCCAGTTTTGTAACTCCACCAAGCGGCTGTATATCCATGAAGATGTGTACGACGAAGTGAAAGATGCCTTGGTAGATTTCATTAATGAGAACATTAAAGTGGGTGACGGCGCCGAAGCTGATACTGACCTCGGCCCGATTCAGAATTCCATGCAATATGGCAAGGTTCAGGACTATTTCGCCGACTGCCATGCCAATGGTTATGGGTTTGCCGTGGGCGGCGATATCGATGAGACGGCGGCGGGTTGGTTCGTGCCAGTATCTCTTGTGGACAATCCTCCTGATGATTCGCGCATTGTGTGTGAAGAGCCCTTCGGTCCGATCTTGCCGTTACTCAAATGGTCTGATGAGGCAGATGTTATTGCCCGTGCCAACGATACCATCTACGGTTTAGGGGCTTCGGTGTGGGGTAAAGATCAAGAGGCCGTTGAGCGCATAGGAAGTCAACTCGAGGCAGGCACCGTCTGGCTAAATGAGGTGCACCAGTACTCACCTTTTCAGGCTTTTGGAGGACACAAACAGTCCGGACTAGGCTGTGAGAATTCGCTTCATGGACTGATGGAGTACACCAACTGGCAAACTGTGACCCTGCACAAAAAGGCGGCGGTATAAGTGACGACGCGAAACTAGGCTAGCGATCAATACTGCGGCTAGCTGCTCCACCTGCTAGGGTGTTTCACACAGCTGATAAGTTAGGATCCCTGATTTAAAGGTCCACCATGATGACACCCGAATACATACAGACCCTGCGCCGCTTAATGGAGTTCGAAGCGTCGCGAACCGAGCCGCCTGAGGCTTTTCCAGCGCTGCCTGACATTCCTGCTGGGCGCTATGTGGATCCCCGCTTCTATGCGTTGGAGCAGGAACATGTCTGGGGTAAATCCTGGCTATTGGCGGCACACATTGACGAAATCCCCGAACCGGGTTGTTACATGCTTTGGGAGAATGCGGGCGAGCCCGTGGTGATTGTGCACGCAGACAGTGGCAGCGTGAATGCGTTCTATAACACCTGCAGTCACCGCGGTGCGCCAGTCGTTACCGAGGCTTCGGGTAAATCACGCCGACTTACCTGCCAGTACCATGGCTGGAGTTACGATCACGAGGGTGCGTTGCGGGGAATGCGCGACCCGGCGGATTTCAGAGATTTCGATATGTCCTGTCGCGGCTTGAAAACCGTGCGCTGTGAACAGCTGGGCAATCTTATATTTGTCAATTTCGATCCTGCAGCACCACCCCTATTAACGTGGCTTGGGCCTATAGCCGACGAATGGGAGGAGTTTCAGTTGGGCAACTGTAGACTGGCCTCGCGAAAAATTTTCGATCTCGACTGCAACTGGAAAGTGGCTATGGAGGCCAACACCGAGGTCTATCATGTTCGCAGTGTCCACCCAAATACGATAGCGCCTATCCTTGATGATCGGCGCAACGTAAATACCTTATACGTCAACGGGCACGGGCGTATGATTGCCCCGACGCCGCAGGGAAAATCAAGCCTGGGCGCGGTGCCCGTTCCCAGCAAAATGCCAGAGATACCCACTGCGGGTGAAATTGCGCGGACCTGCACTCAGTCTTACAATTTATTTCCCAACTGGGTTTCACCTTTGAGCCAGTTTGCTATTCCTCCGCTCCTATTCTGGCCCAATGGGATTGATAAATGCCGCTTGGAAACCTGGACCATGGCACCTCAGTGGTCCGACGGCCAAAAGCCTGATCTATGGACAGTCAACGACGGCGAGGATCTCTGTCAGGTGTTGATGGAAGATATTCAGTTTGGTGAAAAGATACAGCGCTCAATGCGCTCTCGTGCCTTTACTGGCGTGCCACTGAGCTACCAGGAGGCACGTATTTATCATTGGAATCAGGCGGCAGACCAATTGATAGGTATTGAAAATATTCCCGAGGACCTGCGGGTTCACCAGGTGATAGGGAATGAATGGATCTACCCGAACGATCCCCGAATTTTACAAATGTCTGACGGTTGAATTGCCGGCACGACTTGCCCCCTTTACGGCGCTTTAAGGGATATTGTGAAACCAGTGCCCGGACTTCTCGGGTTAGGCCACTGCGCTGCTGCACCCATGGGGTGAATGGCTCTTGCGGAAACCCGGTGTGCAGCTGCCAAGGAGTATAGATGGATTACGGAGCGGTCAGTCTAATACCTACAGCCCTGGTGCTGGTGTTGGCCATTTGGAGTCACCGTACTCTCGAGTCGGTGATATTCGGGGCCATCGTGGCGTTTCTGATTATGGACGGCTGGCAGTTTGCTGACCGCTTGGCGACGGTAACGACCGAGGTCCTTGCCGACGAGTCGACGGCGTGGGTGCTGTTGGTTTGCGGTCTGTACGGTAGTTTCATTGCGTTATTGGTTAAGGGTGGCGGTGCTTACGCCTTTGGTGAATGGTTAACGCCCAAATTACAAAGTAAGCGAAGTAGCCTGCTGGCCACTTGGCTATTGGGTCTCGTTATTTTTTTAGACGACTACCTAAACTCCTTAACGGTGGGTGCCACGATGAAGTCGGTGACCGATCGATTTAAGACCTCCCGAGAGATGCTGGCCTATGTGGTGGACTCCACGGCGGCGCCCATGTGCCTACTGATTCCGATCTCAAGCTGGGGCGTCTATTTTGCGAGTCTGTTGGAAAAAAATGGCGTGGCAGATTCCGGTCAAGGTATAGCGCTGTTTGTTGAATCTATTCCTTACATGTTTTACCCGTTGTTGGCAGTGGTCATCGTGCCTTTGGTCGTTATGGGAGTGATACCCTTGGTGGGTTCTATGCGGGTCGCTGAGGCTAGAGCAGAAGAAACCGGTGACCTGGGTGTTGTCGAAGATACGACCTTGGCGGTTGAGGCCTCAGAAAATCCGAGGATGAGTGTGTTTTTCCTACCGATAGCGGCCTTACTGTTTTTTACCGTGGTGCCCTCCGTAGATCTGCTCCGGGGTGTCATTCTTGGCATTATGGTGACCCTCATACAATACGGTGTACTTCGAATCATGCCCTTAACGGCGCTTTTTGATACCTGCGTTGAAGGACTGAAATCGATGATTCCGGTATTGACGATGCTCTTGGCGCTGTTTGTTTTTGTGGAGGCTAACAATGCTATTGGTCTGACGGATTATGTGATTTCCGGCATTAAGCCCTACATGACAGCGACCTTACTCCCCGTACTTATCTTTATTTCTATATCGGCTGTGGCCTACACCACAGGGTCGAACTGGGGTGTTATTGCAATCGCTATGCCCGTCGTATTTCCTCTGGCAGAAGCTTTTGATGTCAACACGCCGCTAATGGTGGGAGCGCTGTTGTCGGCGAGTTGTTTTGGCAGCCATGCCTGCTTCTACTCAGATTCCACGATTTTGAGTGCTCAGGGCGCAGGCTGCAAAACCTATGATCACGCGATATCACAGTTGCCCTATGCTCTGATCGGAGCGGTAGCTGCTGCAATCCTTTTCTTAGTCGCCGCCCTATTGAACTAATCGCATCTTGGAACTTACCTGTCCAAGGTAAGTGCGGTTTTCCCAAGTAATTTCATCGATTTTGGGTGGCGTCCCTACCCGTGTCCATTAAATTCCTTTCTTCGATCAAGGTTCGCTCAATCTGATCGACAGATACCCTCAAATGCATTGGTAACCCATACGGCGCAACCGGTTTTCGATGAATAACTAAGGGTTCGGAGACGCCATGTCATAAAAGTGCAATAAATAATTAAACAATCCGTAACGATAGCGTCACATAAATTTCACCTCTCGCCCTTAAAGTTTCCAGCATTGAATTGTTGTCAACACGCAAAGATTGCGGGGGCTTACATGATTTCTCTTCTAGCAAGACGGTTTTTGCTGACAGCAGCATTACTCTTCTGCTTCGCGGCAGCCGGCCCCACACTGGCAGACAATGAACTGCTGCTTTACGTCTTTGCCGATGAAGAGCCGGCCGCAGGTCTTGAAGTTGAGCTTGATCAGGTCGTGATCGGCAAGACCGGACAGGACGGATCTCTGCTTGCCAATGTCTCCGGGCAAGGCATGCACATCCTCACCGTCAAGGCTGATGAAGGTGATATTACGACACGCTTCACTTCAGGCACGGGTCAGCTGGTTGATGCTGTGGTACAGGTTGAGCGCAGCGAGGCATACCTCGATATCTACGCTCAGACTGAGAGCGTAGTAGAGCGAAAATCTGCAGCCGAGGGCACGCTGAATATCCGGGTGCTCCAGGGTGATGCAGTCGCTTCGGGCGAGTCGATTTATATTGCGGGCCTGAGCACGTCGGTAAAAACTAACGCAGCCGGAGAAGCGGCCATTACCCTACCCAGAGGTCGTTATCGAGCTCAAGTGGCTGAGGAAATTAGGAATCTCCGTGTTGTAGGAGGCCTTACTCGCTCAGTAATCGTCCGCATTAACGGACCTGACATGATGGTGCAGGTTGCGGCGCCGACGCTTGAGGAAGTCACTGTCGTGGCAAGTTTTGATCCCGCAGGCCTCGAACTTAGTGAGCGAGACACCGCAAATATCGTCGATACGATAGGCGTGGAAATGTTGGCGCGATTCTCAGATTCCGATGTCGCTTCTTCGGTTGTGAGAGTGCCTGGAATCTCTGTTCAGGACGATAAGTACGTTTTCATTCGTGGTTTGGGCGGCCGCTATGTCTCTGCCACGTTAAACAACGCGACCATGCCGTCTACCAATCCTTCAAAGCGCACGGTACCCCTAGACTTATTCCCATCAAATTTCGTTAACCAACTCGATGTTAAAAAGACGTTTTTAACCCATATGCCGGGCGAGTCTACGGGCGGCAATCTCGCAATCAACACGAAAACCTTTCCTGACGAGCGTATCCGCGGCATGAGTATTCAGGGTGGTTATACCGGCGGACTAACCGGTGAGACGATTTTTGTGGATGCGTTGCAAGGTGACTTCGATAGCTTTGGGTGGGATGACGGAGCGAGGAGCCAAGACCCGGCGCTGGCAGCCATCTCTGACATGTTGAGCTCAAATGAAGCGATTGATAGCACTACAGGGTTGGCCTTTCCTCTTGATGACTACACGGCGGGTGAGCTTCGACGTGCTGGTGCGCTAATAATGCAGGATGGTTTTGATCCTAGTTTTAAGTCAGCTGCGCCTGATGGAAAGTTAGGCCTAAACTTTGGTGATCTTTACCTTTTTGATAACTCAGAAATCGGTGTCTACGCCGCGATGAACTACTCTAATGAGTGGAGCAAGCGGGACGATGGCGAACGCTATACCTACGAATCACAGGGAGAGGTTGCTGATAATTTCTTATATCGTCAGTACGCCAATACCGTCCAGCTGAATGGATTTTTGTCTGTTGGTTGGAATGTTGGTGACCACACCTTTGAGTGGAATACCGTAGTTTCACGGGTCACTGAGAGCCAGTTAGAGCGATCAGTGGGTCAGGAAGGGGATGAGTTTCAGGCGCTACTGCGACAAACAATTCAATGGGAGGAGCGGCAATACCTGTCGACGCAATTGGCTGGATCGCACTTTCTAGATGATATGGGCTCGCTTTCGCTGGAGTGGCAGGCAACCCTAAGTCAAGCAGATCGCTATGCACCGGACCGGCGTGAATATGATTTTTCCGCAACCTCTAGCGCTACCGATCCAGCAGGACTGAAGGCGCAATATGACTTTCAGAAGCCTAACGACGAGCAGGCGGCGCTGTTTAACGGTTTTATTCTAGAGCCCGGTACGATCATTCGCCGTTATGACGAACTGGTTGATGACAATCTTGATCTCTCGGGTCAGCTTGGGTGGGACGTGTTCGATGCAGGCGATAGCTTTGCAAGTCTTACGGCGGGTCTTCAGCTGATTTTTCGGGAGCGCACATCTGAAAGCGCGACCTACGGTTTTAATGTTAACCAGGTACGCGATGATTTACTCCGTACAAGTAATCTGCTGGTTTCAGACGTGATTTACAGTTGTGACAGCACGTCCGGCGGTAGCGGTTGTGAAACAGGCGCACAGGGTGGCATTTCTAACGACCCTAATTCGGGCCTTGTATTTGTTGATAAAACACTGGCCTCAGACAGTTATGACGCAGAGCTAGAATATAACAGTGCCTTCGTGATGTATGACCACACCTTCAGCTCTGCGTGGCAAGTTCTATTGGGTGGTCGGTACGAAACCTACAAACAGACTACCGATACCTTTTCGCTGCAAGGAAGCGGTGGGGCCGTACAGTCAGTCATCGATGAAGATAGCTTCTTACCGAGTCTGGGGGTGAATTGGTTTATCAATGATACTCAGCAAGTTCGGTTTGCGCTGTCCCAAACCGTAGCCCGGCCAGATTTTAAAGAGGCCGCCAACGCAACATTTTATGATAACGATTTCAATTTCCGTGTGCGCGGTAATCCATTTCTAGAAGTATCGGACATTATCAATGCGGACTTGCGTTGGGAGTGGTACCCCTCAGAAATGGATAGCCTGTCGATTGCTTTATTTTACAAAGATATGGACCAACCGATTGAACGCGTAGTTCAGGCTGCATCAGGTTCAGCAGGCAATTCTCGGACCTTTCAAAATTCTGATGCTGCTGAGATTTACGGCGTAGAGCTAGATGGTCGATTCGAGTTCTTGCTTGGGGGCGGCTACGACCAAACGTTTTTCTTAGCAGTCAATGCGGCTTTTATTGAATCCGAAGTCACTACTCAAAATCAGCCAAATCGAGCGCTTCAGGGCCAGCCTGAATACACGGCCAATTTGATTTTTGGCTATGACAACTTAAGCGCCGGACATCAGCTGACCGTTCTTTTAAATCAAAACGGCAGGTCCATCGCAGATGTAGGCGTGTCAGGTCAGCCTGATGTATTTCTTGAACCTCGGTTAGATATGAATCTGGTCTACAGATTCAACATTTCCGATGCCCTCACGTTGAAGGCAAAACTCGAAAACCTGCTTGATGAAGAGGTGCTGTATTCCCAGGGCGGACAGGTCTTCCAGGTCTACCGTCGGGGGTCCTCCGTCCAGTTGGGTTTTGATTGGCAGTTCTGAATTTATTTTATCCACTTTAAAAGAGACTTACACGATGACACGTGATGTTCGATCGACTATTGGTCTGGCTCTAATTGCTCTTCTAACGACTTTTCTGCTGGCTTGTTCGGACGGCGACAGCACGACCATCAACATTAATCCACCATCAAATAATGGCGGTGATGGGTCTAGTGAGGGTAACTCGGGCGGAGGTGACTCAAGTGGTGAAACGCCGGCGTCCTGTCCCGAGGGCACATCTGAAGTGAGTGAAGGGTTGTGTGAACTCCCTGCGACTATCTCGGCGGACATGACGCTGTCCTCCGGTGTCAGATATTTGATGTCTGATCGGGTCACGGTGGGTAACGGTAATGGACAGTTAGAGACTAATGCCGATGGCAGCTTGGCTGACGGATCTGACGTCCAATCGGTAACCCTAACCATCGAGGCAGGGGTTGAGGTTCTCGGGAAGTCGGGCACATTTGCGAACCTGTTGATTACGCGGGGCAGTAAAATTCTGGCCGCCGGTACCGCCGACGCCCCGATTATTTTTTCCTCGGACGATGAGGGTTATGACGGCTCCGGAGAGTGGGGTGGGCTCATCATTCATGGTTATGCGCCGCACAACGAATGCGCCGAAGGGGGTACCTACTGCGATATCGACTCTGAGGGTGAATCGGGATTTGCAGGGGGCTACGACCCTGAAGATAGTAGTGGTCTGCTGCGCTATGTGGTTGTTGCAGAGGGCGGTTATGAGTTTTCGACGGGCAATGAGATCAACGGTATTTCGTTGGTGGGTGTCGGTCGGGGCACAGAAATGGACTACATTCAGGTACACGGTAACTCAGACGATGGCATCGAGTTTTACGGTGGTACGGTTAATCTGAAGCACGGTGTTTTTACCAACAACAATGATGATTCCGTTGACTGGGATGAGGGTTATCAAGGCAATCTGCAATACGTTATCGTCAAGCAGGGAAGCTCCAAGGGTGAGGCCTTCGAAATGGATACCGAGGGCTCCTCTGAGGGCTTTCTATCCAAGCCAACCCTAGCCAACGTGACGGTAGTTGCTGAAAAAATCGCTGATCGAGCTGATTACAGCCTTAACTTTAAAAAGCGCTCGGCAGGATTTTTTCATAATACTCTGGTCACCGTGTCGCCTGATTCGGAAACTGCCCTTACCACTTGCGTTAATGTCGACGGCGCTGGCTCGCAGGCACTGGTGGGTGAGGCGCTGGTGCTGAACAACTGGATTCAGGATTGTGCGTCAGGGGCGGGTGATCGTGGCACGCTAGCTAACGTGCCCGGACTAGATAACGGCACTATTTATGCGGTTGCTGCGCAGCTAGATGGTAACTTCGCCTCTCAGGCTTCAGCGGCCGTCTTATCGGAAAGCGTTGACTGGAGCGCGATTAATAGCGCCTACCCAGAGTCGGTAGCTGATGCCGACTACCTCGAGGCCACGGACTTCATTGGCGCTGTTAATCCTGATGGCAGTGATGTTTGGTGGGCCAATTGGACGATCGAAGGGTCGGTGGGCAACCCAACGTTACCCCAGGCGTCTTGCCCCGTTGGGACAGACGAGTTGGACGTGGGTCTGTGTTTGCTCCCACCGACCGTCTCATCTGATCTGACGCTGACTGCAGGCGTGGATTATCTGATGGAGGGTCGGGTTACCGTTGGCAATGGTAATGGCCAGCTCGAGACAAACGGTGACGGTACCTTGGCCGACGGCTCTTCTGTTAGAAATATCACGTTAACTATTGAGCCTGGCGTTCAGGTCATGGGTAAGACTGGAACCTTCGCTAATTTGGTAATCACCCGTGGTAGCAAGCTCATGGCCATGGGCACCAAGTCTGCTCCCATCGTATTTTCCTCCGACGATGCCGGTCTTGATGGATCGGGTGAATGGGGAGGGCTGATCATGCACGGGTACGCACCTCATAACGAGTGTGACGAGGGCGGCAGTTATTGCGACATTGATTCGGAGGGAGAGTCAGGGTTCGCGGGTGGTTATGACCCCGACGATAACAGCGGCGTGCTGCGCTACGTAGTGGTCGCCGAGGGTGGCTATGAGTTTTCGACCGGCAATGAGATTAATGGCATTTCACTGGTAGCGGTGGGGCGGGGCACCGAGATGGACTACATTCAGGTGCACGGTAACTCTGATGACGGGATCGAGTTTTATGGAGGTAACGTCAACGTTAAGCACGGGGTCTTTACCAGCAACAACGACGATTCAGTCGATTGGGATGAAGGCTATCAGGGCAATATGCAATACATCATCGTTAAGCAAAGTGCCTCGAAAGGCGAGGCCTTCGAGATGGATACTGAAGGTTCATCCTCGGGCTTCCTGTCCAAACCTACGCTGGCTAATGTCACGATCATTAATGACAAGGTTGCAGACCGGGCGACTTACAGTTTGAACTTTAAGAAACGCTCAGGTGGTTTTTTTCACAACACGGTGGTGACCGTAGCAGCATCCTCTGAGACCGCTGTTGATATGTGCATTAACGTGGATGGCTCTGGCTCTGTGGCTTTAGCGGGTACCGCACTGGTGATTAACAACTGGATTCAGGACTGCGCCCAGGGCGAAGGATTACATGGTCAGCTTTCCAGTTCTAACGTGAGTTTCGATACGACTACCGTGATTGAGACGAATGCAGCACTTGATGCCTTTCTCAGTTCACAAGCACCGGAAGCCTCTGGTTTGGCTCCACTGGATTGGAGTGTCATTAACGGTGCTTATCCGGAGTCGAATGCCGATACCAGCTACCTAGATGCAACGGATTACATTGGTGCAGTGAACCCTAATGGATCTGATCCGTGGTGGGCTGGTTGGGTGGTTCCCGGCTCATTGTGACTTAGAGTATTTTGTTGTCTTTACAGGACTTGTGAGCCACACCAACGGTGATTGGAGTGGCTCACAAGTGAAGGGAGTTTGAGCCAACCAGAAGCGGCTGTAACGACCCATAAAAATATGATTGAGAGAGTCTTATGTCTTTAAAGCGGGTTTTGGTGGTAGATGACGAGTCCAGCATCAGAAGCATGTTGAGATTTGCCCTAGAAACCGAAGGGTTAGAGTGTCTGGAGGCAGCCGATATTACCAACGCTTATGGGGTGATATCCGATCAGCTTCCGGATATGGTACTGCTTGATTGGATGATGCCTGGTGGTAACGGCGTCGAGTTACTCGCTAAACTGAAGCGGGAAGAGGCGACCCAATCTTTACCTGTCATTATGCTCACCGCGAAAGCTCAGGAAGATAATATTGCCCATGGCTTGGCGCTGGGTGCCGACGATTACTTAACTAAACCCTTTTCACCCAAAGAGCTGTTGGCTCGAATGCGAGCAGTTTGCTAGGGCTTCAACACGATTGTTTTCTCAATCCGGCAGGGTCCCTTTGCAGTTTGCCGCTGACGTCGATGTCCTTGAACTTACAAATCATAGGAGCGCGTTAAACCGCGACGGTAATCGCCCCTAACGGGCCAGCGCGACGATCACCGACGCCCCCTGGTTAGGGCCTTGTGGCCTCGTTCGGTCTTGACTGCGCCTAGTGTTAACCCCTGGTGGTTTTGCGGTCTAGATTACCTGCTGTTGTCTAGCAACTGCTTCGCCGCTTTGTAATCTGCCTTGCCATTTGGTGCTCTGGGAACCTTTGCTACGATAATCATTTCTTTGGGCAGCTTGTAACTGGCCAGTAAGCGACGTGTGGCTGTTAGGATATCCTCAGAGCTGGCAGTGCCTGCTTTTTCGAGGGAGACAATCCCGGCTACGCGGCTACCAAACCGTTCGTCGTCCAGCCCAAAGACCAGTGCATCTTCGACCGCATCGTGGAGCTTCAGGGCTTCTTCTACCTCTTCGGGGAAGACTTTTTCGCCACCCGTATTGATACAGTTAGACCCTCGGCCTAATAAGTTTATGCTGCCATCGGCTGCAACCGTGGCCATATCACCGGGGAAGGCATAGCGCTTGCCGTCGATCTCCTTAAAGGTGCCCGCAGACTTTTTGGGATCTTTGTAATAGCCCATGGGTACCATGCCGCTTTGGGCAACCAGACCTACTTCACCAGATCCTGGGGTCACTTCGCGGCTGCCATCGGGTAAAAGCACCTTCGAGGTTGGTAGCAGCATGAACTTCGCGGTCTCACTGGCGGGTGTATCTTTGGTCATAATCGACTGGCCCATACCTCCTTCAGTCGAACCCAGTACGTCGGCAATGGCAAGGTCAGGGATGTGCTCGATTAGGCCACGTTTTACTTGAGTCGTGAACATGGCGCCTGATGAGATCATCATTCGTAAACTGGAGGTATTCCAGCGGTCTGGTTCCGCTTCCAAAGCTCGGAGCAGGGGTTTAGCAAAGGCATCACCTACAATCACCAGTTGAGCGATGTTATTGCGGTCAACCGCGTCCCAAACCTCCTCGGGCTTGAACCCTCGACTCTCGAGCATGACTGACGTGCCCCCTAACATGTGGGGAAACATCAACCCTAGCCATGAGCCGGTGCCATGCATCAGTGGCGGCCCCGACATCGAGACAACGGGAGTTTTAGAATCAAACAGTTGCTTCGCCGTTACTGCCATTTTATCGGCAGTCTCGAAAGGGCTCAGACCGATCATTGGCGGAAATCCGCGCATGAAAAATTCGGTGAAATCCTTTACGGCATACATGACGCCTTTGGGCATACCCGTGGTGCCACCGGTGTAGAACATGTAAATCTCATCCCCTGTAGGGTTGATGCGCGCAGCACCTGAGTTCGCAGCCAGTACCGTATCGTAAGGTATGGCGGCCGAGGGCCCGTCTGAGCCATCTTCTGGAGGGCCATCGTCCACGGAAATTATGATCTTTAGCTGGGGTAATCGATCGCAGATTCTCGCCACCCGGTCGCCCAAGGAGCTATGAAACACTAGGGCTTCAACGTCGGCATTTTCAAGGAGGTAGTAGAGCTCTTCATCGAGATAACGGTAGTTGACATTGATCGGTACGCCACCAATTTTCAAGGCGGCAAAATTGGTTTCGGCATACTCCGGCGAGTTGTATAGGTACATCCCTACCTTGGCATCTTTACCCAGACCCGCCTCAATAAGGCCTTGTGCAATTCGTGCCGCTCGATCCTCATAGTCACGCCACGACACGCGACGCCCTCCCTGAATCAGTGCAATCTGATCAGGTACCGCATCGGCGACCGATTCCCATATGGCTGAAAAGTGCGATTTTAACATAGTGATTTTGTCTCTAACTTGTATGTTTGGTTGGCGCCGGGGTATCGGCACATAGCGAAGACTCTAGTGTATTTTCGCCACATGTCAATTGACATGTAAAAGCCTCAGGGTTTAACGGCAGTATCATGTCCGGGTGCAACGTTCGGGTGACCGGCTCATGTTACCAAGACCCTGCAGGACCGCGTAAAGCAGCGTACCCACAATCTCCGATGTGCTTCATGAAACACAGCGTCGAGTGGCAAAAGCAACTTGCGCTGCGGCGAATCTAGGCAAGCTGAGGTACTATCGCAGGGAGTAGCAAAGCAACGATTAATGAGTACCCAAGCTTAAAGTTCCATCCTTTTCATGAGTGCATTTTTATGTTGGCGCGTTCGATTCGATCACAGGTTTTAGGTCTAGTTGTCTGTGCAGCAGCAACGTTGACACTATTGCCGTGCACGACATGGAGTTCAACCGACCCGATTATTATTACGGGAAATATTTATACCGCAGATGATGCCAATCCGGTCGTTGGGGCAGTAGTCATACACGCGGGAAAATTTAGTTTTGTCGGTAGTAAGGAGGAAGCCCTAGCTCATGCCCCCAACGCGGAAAGCATAAGAGACTTGGGGACAGATATTGCCTACCCGGGCTTTGTTGAAGGCCATGGTCACTTTGCGTCGTTAGGTCGAGCGCTGATGAGTCTTGACCTCTCCACCCCGACGACCTTCAGAGGTATGGTTGATCAGGTGGCACAAGCGACGGCAAAGACGCCAAAGAATGAAGTCATCTTGGGCCGGGGGTGGCACCAAAGTAAATGGTCTAAGGCTCCGTCTTTGACGGTGGATGGCTTTCCAACCCATCGTGGACTATCGGAAGTCAGTCCCAATCACCCCGTCGTGCTTGAGCACGCCAACGGCCACACGCTAATGCTCAACGCCAAAGCCATGTCGGTTTTGGGTATCAATAAGCTCACTACAGCGCCCGAGGGCGGAGTGGTGGTTAAAGACTCCCGGGGAATGCCTACGGGAATTTTGCATGAAACTGCCATGGCTCTTGCAGCACCCCTCACGGTCTTTACCGCCGAGTCTGCAACCCGGGCGCTGCTAGCCGCTCAAGATCACGCGCTTAAACAGGGGATCACCAGTTTCCATGATGCCGGTATTGACGCTGTCGAGGTTGAGGCTCAACAGATCGTCGACGGGGACCAACGTTTAAAAATTCGTCTGTTCTCTATGATCAGCGCCAGCGATTCAGCTCTTACCGAGCACTGGCTCAATACAGCCCCTGTTGTAGCTTCAGAAGATAGCCGCTTAACTCTCAAAGCATTCAAAGTTGTGATGGATGGGGCGTTGGGATCAAGAACGGCCTGGCTGCACGAACCTTATTCTGACGATCCGACCACAGTGGGTTTGCAAACAGCAGATGCCGACCGGTTAGCTATGCTCATGGAGCGCTCTCGCGTTAATGGCTGGCAAATCAATACCCACGCCATTGGCGACCGGGCGAACAGCGTGGTGCTCGATACCATTGAGCGGGTCATGCCAGAGGGGGGGGATCACCGGTTTCGCATTGAGCACTCGCAACATTTACGCCCTGAGGATATTGAGCGCTTTGAGCGGCTTGGGGTGATTGCGTCTATTCAAACCATTCATCTAAGTTCTGATCGACCTTGGGCAATAGATCGACTGGGCCCTGAGCGTATTGACGAAGGCGCTTATCTTTGGCGGTCATTGATTGATTCCGGGGTGCATATCGCCAATGGCACCGATGTGCCGGTTGAGCCGATTAATCCCATTGCTAATTTTTATGCGGCGGTTACCCGGAAAACTTTGGCAGGTTTGCCCTCGGAAGGCTTTGAGTCTGATCAACGCATGACGCGGGCAGAGGCATTGCTGAGTTTGACGCAGTGGAATGCCTATGCCGTATTTATGGAAGATACGCTTGGGTCTATCAGCGTGGGCAAGGCCGCCGACATGACGGTGCTTTCTCAGGATATTATGACCGTCGATGAAAGCGTTCTGCTTGATACAGAGGTCACTATGACGGTAATTGGTGGCGAGGTTCTCTATCAGCTTAATGCATCAATGAACGACGGCATCCAGTGACAGTGTTGCAGAGGGTGTTAAAGGACAGCCTTTGCTCTAAATACTGGGCCGCATTGAGAAAAGTCTGGCTCTTTTTATTTGACGGCCTGTACTGAGATCATAGAGATTGAATCTGCCCCGGCGTCGCGTCACTAGGTTATTTTTTCAGGTCTAACTTTAGAGACAAGTCTTCGGGTTCTAACAACTCAAGAATGAGCGCATACAGAAATACTGCGATCCCTGTCAGTTCGAGTGTTTCTTCAATCCAGTCCAGCAGGCCATAACCAAGATTTGAAGATCCATGCTCACTGACCCACAGGCCTAAAGGTAATTCCATAAACAGGGCGCCGCCTACGTATAAAACGGCCGCTGCAATAAATCGATTGCGGGTGGGTATGTACAAACTCAGGATGAATCGATAAAAAACCATCCCTAAAATGACCAATATGGCAGAGGCTGGAATGACCCAATCGAAATAGAAAAGGCCGTCACCCGTGTGCAGTAAGTGCCCCAGGTTCTCATGCAACTGGGCTGTCTCATCGAGTGATATGTATGCAAATATGGCAGATAGGGCATACCAGTGCCGGTATGCTTTGTCCTTGGCCTGTTTGGCTTTTCTTGCAATTGCCCACAGCAATGCGGCACAGATTAAAAGGAGGCTTGAGGCTGCCCAAGTGGGGAGGTTCGCTTCCGAGCTCAAGCTCAGAAATTCAACCAGATCCCAAGGATCTTCTCGATCAAGCAAGTCGTAAATAACTTCGGCATAGATACCCATGGCGGATAGTGCGAAAACACAATAAATCAGCGTCCAGCGAATTTTGGTGGCCGATAGCGAAATTACCGCTGTCTTGGATTTTGTCGGTTCTACACTTGTTTCTTCTGAACTGACCATATGAACCCATCATACCAAAAGTGCATTATCGACACCGTCAAAGTGACGGCCCACAACGTGGTGATGTCAAGGTCAATGACTTCGGTCCACAACCCGTACATTAACGTTACCCCCAGAAAAAGCGCAAGCGCCAAGTACTTGCCAAATGCATAATGTTCTACGCGGAAAATGCGGGCGATATTGGTTTTTTCTCTGGCCCAAACGATCCCGAAATATTGTAGGGCATGGAAAAAATTCATAATTAAAAACGCTTCGCCCCAGCTATTAAATCCCCAGGCGAAAATAGACACGAAACCTGTGGTGACAAGCAGGTAAACTTTAAGGGGAGAGATATGATAGCCCTGTCTCGCCAACCGGAGCTGATAAAACAAATAAAACGCGAGGAAAAAGCAGCCAAAAGAAATGATCGCCCAGGCGAAATACTGCTGATTACCTTCCATGTAAGCTGGAATATTTGTGAAGAAAACGGCGCCGAGCTCCTCAAATTCCCCAAAATCTTTGAAGTGATCCATCATGGTTGCACCGGCAAGGATGGGGCCCGCATAAAGTAGCTGGTTGAGCCACCAATCCAGTCGCCTGCTTAGCGCCGGATTGTTCCCATACTTACTGTCGTATATTCGGGCAAAGCCGAAAGTTTGCAGCGCTGAGTGATAAACATCCCAGAAGGTCGCCAGCACTGAAACGCTGATTAATACCCAGTTCGAAGTAAGCATCCCAAAATATAGGATAGGGGGCACGAAGAGAAAACGGCTCTTAAATTGTTCAAAAACGTGAGGGTTACCATGACTTCGAAAAAAGACGGCAAACAAGTGTGCATGGATAAAAATGCCCATGAGCAGACCGGCTAAAGTTTGCTCATATCCCGCGAACTCAATGATGTTATTCGTCACCCAAGTGTCTTTGACGAAGTAGCCTAGTAGTAGCGCCATGACGGGCGGCAGTAAAAAAAGCACCCAGTCGTAGCTGGGACTGACAATGTATGCACTGCGAGGGATCAACACCGGTGCAATGTCTGTTGCACTGGCGCTAGCTTTCACTGGCTCTTCCAATTAGGTAGGCCTCTCTCCACTCGATCTGATGCAACGTTATAAATAGGCCCCGCGCCTACTGTTTGAAGTGTAGCAAAAAGCCAGAGCCATCACCTACAGACAACCACTAACTAGAGCGCTGAAACCTTGCGCTTAAAGTGGGTAACGTGCTTTTGGCTTTGCCAAGGTCATTGCTCGCACCTACTCGCCTGCGAGTCCTAGACGCCTATTGCAATAAATGGTCACTTATTAAAGTTATTAGGCTAGTCTTATTGCGGGCACTTTACTGCCTCGAAAATCATAAATATCAGGGGTATCGTCATACTATGATGGCAATTCGGGGAGTCATAAACTCATCCACTGACGCTCGTCCCTGCAGTTGGGGACTTCTACTTATATGCCTATGCCTGCTTGTCTTACCGGGCCAAGGGTTTGGGCAGAATCAGCCTGAGACGCAAACGCCTTATCAGATCGGTCGTGGCATGGTCGATATTACCGGGCCAGCAGTGGGCATGCCGCTGTGGGGCTTTGGTCGGCCCGACCAGATTGCGCAGGGCATTCATATTCGCCTGCGGTCACGGGCCTTCATAACGGTGCAGGCCAGTGACCCCGGACAGCGTCTTGTGTTTGTCAGCGCCGACTTGGGCAGTATTGATCATCATATGACGCTGGAGGTTGTTGAGCGTTTGCAGCAGCGCTACGGCTATACCTATAACTTGGAAAACGTGATCATCAGTGCCACCCATACCCATGCCGGCCCCAGCGGCTACTGGCAGTCCCGCACTGAGACTGGCCTCGATGGGGGGCACTATCCCGCGCACTTCGAAGCGATTGTCGCAGGTATTACCGCCTCCATCGTGCAAGCCCACGAGGATCTCCAGCCCGGCAATATTTTAATCAATTCGGGTCGAGTCGCAGAGGCTGGAGTCAATCGCTCGGTGATTGCCTATCGGGAAAATCCCCAGAGCGAGCGTGATCGCTACAGTGAAAACACCAATACGGCGATGACTTTACTCAAGTTTGTGGGCCATGACGGTGCCCTGGGCATGATCAACTGGTACGCACTTCACCCGACGGCGATGAACTATTACAACCGCCTTATCTCCGGCGACCACAAAGGTTATGCCTCGCTGCAAATGGAAAAGCGCGAGGGCACCCGTTACGCAGCAGCCAGCGACTTCGTGGCTGCCTTTGCCCAGTCTGACCCGGGCGATGTGACACCGAATATCAACCTCGACAATACCGGTCCTGGGGCAACAGACGTAGAGACCACGCGTATTATGGGCGAACGCCAGCTGGGGGTTGCTCAGAGGTTATTCGATGAAGCGACTGAGGCTCTTGTGGGAGCCATCGACTCACGTCGCATTTATGTAGATTTAAGCGACTATGCCGTCGATGACAAATTTACCGGGGTAGGGACACAGCATACCTGCCCCTCAGCCTACGGCTACTCTTTTGCCGGAGGCTCTACAGAAGACGGCGGCGGACACTTCCTGTTTAAAGAGGGGATGACCGAGCAGAGTGTGTGGCGGGACTGGCTGATTCAACTCATCATCGGCGCTCCCGAGTGGACCGAACCCGTCAGAGCCTGCCAAAGGCCCAAGGCTATTTTGCTGGAAACTGGTACCGGCACACCGCCCCTGCAATCTCAAATACGCTCAATCACCGTGGCCCGGGTTGGCCAGCTGGTGATACTCGCCTTACCGGCAGAAGTAACCACCATGGCGGGCAGACGTCTGCGAGATAGCGTTATGGCTGAACTGGGCGACTGGGCAAGGCACATTGTGTTGGCGGGTTACTCTAACGGCTATGCCGGGTACATAACGACCCCCGAGGAATATGGGCTTCAGCAGTACGAGGGTGGCCACACCTTACATGGGCGCTGGAGCTTGCCCGCCTATCAGCAGATCGCGAGTCAGTTGGCGGCGACTTTGGAGTCGGGTGCGCCCTTGGCAAATGGCTTGCCCTACGACGATTGGCGGGGCAAATCTCTCGGTCAACCTTTGCCTGCAGGGTCCGAAAATTCGCTCCCCAATGGCGCATTGCCGGGTGATGCACTGGCACCGCTTGCCGCGAGTTATCGTCCGGGTGAGACAATCGCCGCGCGATTTTGGTCGGCCAATCCCACGGTAAATTTCCCCAAAGGGAAAAACTACCTGTCGGTAGAGCGGAAAACAACGGCGGGCTGGCAGCGTGTTGCAGATGACGGCGACTGGAGTACCCGGGTGCGCTGGGAGCTTGAAGCCAGCGCTTACGTCGCTGAGTTAAGCTGGGAGGTGCCGCAGCAGGCGCCACCGGGTGAGTACCGTTTCTCACACTTTGGCTTTGATACCACGGGTTCAGCGTTTAGTGGCACTTCTGCCACGTTTGAAATTACCGATGTAGCCGACAGTCAGTAAGCTGGGTGTCGGGTTCCATAGGCTCGGGTTGGCTGCCTCAAGACGATAATTACGCTGGGCGTTGAAAATCTGCAGGTAAACCGACGAAGCGGGACTGACTTTTACAAGGCCTGGTTTCACCCGAGCACAGCTGCGCAAGGGGAACCTTTCACCGTCTTCGTTACCGCTCACCTGCCTATTTGGACAGGGACACCCCTTGATTACTCCGTGCATAATGTGCGGGTTGGGGAGAGCTGGCTGAAGGTTTGGCTGGAGATTCCGCAGTTGGGCCGGATTGCGGCCGGTGACGTTTGCTCTTGAACAACCTTATCTTGTAAAACTAACGAAAATAAAAGATATCCGTTATGAAAACTCTCGACCAAAGCTATTACTGCGGCGCTTCTACGACACAAATTATTTATGAAACTATTGGCGTGTACTTCGATCGTATTTGCGGTCAGTACCCCGATAAGGATGCGCTGGTTGTTCGCCATCAAGATGTTCGTTGGACTTACCGAGAGCTTCAGCAAAAGGTCGATGAATTGGCGGTCGGGTTGCTGGCGCTGGGTATAGAGCCGGGTGATCGCGTGGGTATCTGGGGCCCGAACAGCTATGAGTGGGTCATGGTTCAGCTGGCGACGGCGAAGATTGGCGCCATTATGGTCTGTATTAATCCGGCCTATCGGCTTTATGAACTTGAATTTGCCTTGAACAAAGTCGAGTGCAAAGTGGTCGTTACCGCAGAAAAATTTAAAACCAGTGATTATCTGGGCATGCTCAACACCCTGGCCCCCGAGCTCGCAGATTCAAAACCCGGAGCACTTCAGGCTGAGAAGTTACCTCACCTCAGAACGGTCATTCGGATGGGAGCCGGCGAAACCGCCGGCATGCTTAATTTTGGGGCTGTCTGTGGGCTGGGCGGGGAGAAGGACGGCGATCAGCTGCGGGCATTAGAAGGCCTGTTGAAACCCGACGATGCCATTAACATCCAATTTACCAGTGGCACCACGGGAAACCCGAAGGGAGCGACCCTCACCCACTGCAATATTCTCAATAACGGCTATTTGGCGGGCGAAGCCATGCGGCTTACCGAGGCCGACCGATTGTGCATTCCGGTACCCCTGTATCACTGCTTTGGTATGGTTTTAGCGGTGCTGGCCTGTGTCTCCCATGGCTCGGCCATGGTGTTCCCCGGCGAAGCCTTTGACCCCCTTGAAACATTACAAACCGTTGAGGCCGAGGGTTGCACGGCATTACACGGCGTTCCCACCATGTTTATCACCGAGCTCGACCACCCCCGCTTCGGCGAGTTTGACCTGTCATCGTTGCGAACGGGCATTATGGCGGGCGCACCGTGCCCGGTGGAGATTATGAAGCGCGTCATTTCACAGATGCACATGGAAGATATTTTGATCGGCTATGGCCAGACGGAAGTCAGCCCGCTCAACCATATGACATTGCCCAATGACTCCCTTGAACGTCGTACTGAAACTGTTGGGCGGGCCGTGCCCTGGGTAGAGATCAAGGTTATCGACGACGCTAACCGTGTGGTGCCTATCGGTGAGAAGGGAGAAATATGCACCCGTGGCTATTCGGTCATGCGTGAATACTGGAACGATCCCGAGCGCACGGCGGAGACGATTGATGAGGCAGGGTGGCTCCATTCCGGGGACTTGGCCACCATGGATAAGGAAGGCTATGTTCGTATTGTCGGCCGTATCAAAGACATGATTATTCGTGGTGGTGAAAATATTTATCCCCGGGAGGTTGAGGAATTTTTGTACCAGCATCCTGCTATTTCAGAGGTTCAGGTTTTTGGCATACCCCACGAGAAAATGGGGGAAGAGGTGTGCGCCTGGGTACAGCTCAATGAGGGTCAGTCAATGACAGAGGATGAGCTCAAGGCCTTTTGTAAGGATCAAATCACCCATTTTAAAATTCCTAGGCACGTGCGTTTTGTTACCGAATACCCCATGACGGTCACGGGGAAAATCCAAAAGTTCGTGATGCGTGATCAGATGGTTGCGGCACTGAAGGAATAGAACCGGCGAAGCGCTGATAGCAGCCCCACAGATAACGCGGTAGAAAACGCCGACGCAGTTTTTAACGCGACGTCAGGCTTTTGCAGTCTGTAGGTCACCGCGATCAAACAATAGCCCGTGATTTACAAGGACCCCGAGGGCATCTAGGCGACGTCGCGCCCTAGCGCCTCAGGGGGTTGCTGTATTGCCAGTTATCGCTGTTCAGTGATCACCTTTCCACCCGGCTTAGAAGAAGCCTAGGGGGCTATCGCCATAGCTGACGAGCAAATTTTTCTTTTGCTGGTAGTGGTCAAGGGTCACCTTGTGGCCCTCCCGGCCAATACCCGACTTTTTGTAACCGCCAAAGGCCGCGTGGGATGGATACGCGTGGTAACAGTTCATCCATATTCGTCCAGCTTGAATGCCCCGAGCCATGCGATAGGCCTTATTGGTATCACGGGTCCAAACGCCGGCACCTAAGCCGTATTCGGTGTCATTGGCAATAGCCAACGCCTCTTCTTCGGTTTTGAAGGTGGTAATGCCAATAACGGGACCGAAGATTTCCTCTTGGAACACACGCATTTCGTTGGTGCCTTTAAAGAACGTAGGCTGAATGTAAAACCCGCCTCCCAGGCCTTCTACCTGCTCAATGTCGCCACCAATGAGAATTTCAGCGCCCTCGTCGCGACCTATTTGTAAGTAACTCATGATTTTATCGAACTGTTCCTGAGAGGCCTGCGCGCCGACCATTGTGTTGACATCAAGAGGGTTGCCTCGAGTGATCTTTTTGGCGCGCT
Source organism: uncultured Luminiphilus sp. (assembly GCA_938091995.1). Classification (GTDB taxonomy): domain Bacteria; phylum Pseudomonadota; class Gammaproteobacteria; order Pseudomonadales; family Halieaceae; genus Luminiphilus. The sequence continues at coordinate 30,638 of CALKNZ010000041.1, forward strand.
CGATCACCATGGCCATGAAGGGCTCATACATATCTTCGTGGATGAGCGCTCGTGAGGGGCAAGTACAAACCTCGCCCTGATTCAGGAAGCCTAATACCAGCCCTTCTACAGCCTTGCTGATGAAGTCTTCGCCCTGATCCATGACATCGGCGAAAAAGATATTGGGTGACTTGCCGCCAAGCTCCACGGTGGAGGGAATCAGCGTCTCAGCCGCGCAGCGCAGAATGTGATGCCCAATAGCGGTGGACCCCGTAAAGGCAATTTTTGCAATACGGGTGCTGGTCGCCAATGCCTGACCGGCCTCGGTGCCATAGCCATTGACGATATTCACTACACCCGGGGGTAACAGGTCACCGATGAGCTCCATCAGGACGCAGATAGAGGCGGGGGTTTGTTCTGCTGGTTTCATCACCGTACAGTTGCCCGCAGCCAGGGCGGGTGCAAGTTTCCAGCAGGCCATTAACAAAGGGAAGTTCCAGGGAATGATTTGACCCACAACACCTAGGGGCTCATAAACGTGATAGGACACTGTTGTGGGGTCTATCTCTGCCATCGAGCCTTCCTGAGCGCGAATGCAGCCTGCGAAATAACGGAAATGGTCTACACACAAGGGCAGATCTGCAGCCAGAGTTTCGCGCACGGCCTTGCCGTTGTCCCAGGTTTCTGCCACCGCAAGCATCTCTAGGTTGGCTTCAATACGGTCGGCTACTTTTAGCAGTATGTTTGATCGCTCGGTCGCCGGAGTCGCGCCCCAGGCATCTTTTGCTCCGTGGGCTGCATCGAGTGCCAGATTGATATCGGCTTCGGTCGATCGGGGGATTTTGCAGAACGTTTCACCATTGACCGGCGAGACATTGTCAAAATAGGTGCCGTCAACAGGGGCAACCCATTGACCGCCAATGTAATTCTCATACTGGGGTTTGAACTGAACAATGGCTCCTTCGGAGCCAGGATTTGCGTAGACCATGATGACCTCTTTATTTTTAAAGTTTTTTATCTCGATCTAAAACAATACCCCTTTTTTGGGCGTTGTAAAAATCTCCAAAAATTCAAATGCTCTGACGGCGATAAACCAATAGGCGGCGAGCTCCTCGTTTAGGTACCCCGCCAAAGTTGAGCGGATTTTCTACAGGGATTTTTGGGCTAGCCCGGGGCCGGCAAAAACCGCGTAGCACCCTTGCAGGTCAGTTTTTTCCTATGAGGCAAGCATGCAACGGCCGATCTGGCGCGAAGGGTTGAATGTCAATGGCTTGTAGCGGAGAAGCCCATCGTAAAACCTGAATCGGGGTGGCTGATTCGCCCCACAACAGTTTCCAGGAGCCCAGGCTATTTGTTTGACCGGAAGTCTGATTTACCTTTGGGCCTCAACACGTTTGGGACTACAGCATCTTGCAGACCCTGTGCCATACTGACCGCATTCATTCCCCTTTTGTTTCGAATATAGGAAAAGTATATGTTGAGCAGTCGTTCGCCCATGAGAGTTGTCCTTGCAGTGGTAGTCACGCTGATATCCACACAATCTGCATTCGCTGAGGAGACCGAGTGTCCGCCACCCGCGGTGCGTATTGATGCGGAAGATGTCACGCCGCTGACGGCGGATAACTACGCGACCGCCGAGACTCAATCGATTTTTGCAGGTGCGTATATCCAGAAGATTGCGCAGGCGACCTGCTCGAGCGGTATGGGGGTAGTGATGCACGAGCGGGTTCCCTCCGACCCCAACCACAAAGCTTTTGCCCGTGTTAATTTCGATACGCTTTATTCTTGGATTCTTCTCGACCTCAACTCACCGGCAACGATTACCCTGCCTGAAACGGGTGGCCGCTATCAGTCGGCCCAGGTACTTAACGAAGGTCATTGGATGCCTTTCGTGGTGACTGAGGCGGGCAGCTTCACGCTGACCCGAGAGAATTCAGGCAGTCGCTACGTGCTGGTGGGGATCCGAACCCAGATGAACATGCAGGACCCTGCAGATATAAAAGCGGCAAACGAACTTCAGGATTTAGTTCGAGTGGAGCAGGCTGAGCCGGGTGAATTGGTATTCACCGATCGTTGGGATAGAGAGGCCATTATGGCCATGCGTAAGGAGCTTCAGATTCTTCGGGATGAAAAGGGTTATAAGTCGGAGGATATGTTTGGTAAGCAGGGTGAGATAGCCCACGAGATGAATAATGTTGGTGTGGCTATAGGTTGGGGCGGGCAGCCCAAAGAGGGCGCGGTCTATCTTTTTTACACACCGGACTCGGCAGAGCATCAGACGCTAACACTCAACAACGTGCCCCACGCCGATAATGCGTTTTGGTCGATCACCGTGTACGACGCAGACGGCTTTGTCGCATCGGAACCTTTCAACATGAACAGCTCGTTTGCCAAGGCGAACGCGAGTGGTGAAACCGTTCTCAATTTTGGTGGCGATCCCTCTGCAGATAATTATGTTCCGGTTTACCCAGGTTGGAATGCCACCTTGCGCATTTATACCCCTCAGGCTGAATACTTTGACGGCTCATGGGTGCGGCCAGAGCTTCAGCTCGCAGACTAAACTTCGAGCCTTTTTGCGATGACAGGGAATCCTTAGGCGGTGTTGCAGGGCGAGGGACTCCCGGTCGCCTCCGTCACGGAGGCGCAGCGCCTGGTGTTTTCCACGTCAGAAGACCTCGATCGGGCCTGGGCTCTGGGCGTCTTTTACTTAAAAATTTCTGAGGGTCTGCATCTCGAGGGTGCCCGGGAATTCGGCCGCGGGTTACTCGACGTCGATAGCCCTTATCGCAGGATTCCTAAGTATGGCGACCTTGAGGGTTTTATTGCCCTTGAGAACAACCAGCAAACCAAGCTGGCCCTGTGCCGTCATCACTGGGTACAGCACTATCCTGCAGACATTGCACAGTTTGGCCGGGAACTCGATCTATTGGGTATTGCCGTTATACGCGAAGTGTTTCGTCAGTCGGGTATTCCTGAGGCAATGTGGAGCCGTGCCTCGGGTGGTTACGCTGCAGGGGAGGGCACGGCGTTCCTGAATTTCGTCCACTACGACACCCGCAATCCAGACTTGGGGCTGCGCCCTCACACCGACTACGGTTTTGTCACGATCCTCGATGCCTCGGCCCCGGGGCTTCAGATCGATGTTGATGGCAAGTTCGTGGATGTGCCTGTCCTACCCGGTCATCTCGTGATCAACTTTGGCGAAGCGCTGCACTTTGTTACCGCTCATTCAGAGCGCTCTGTTGGTGCGGTGGTACACCGAGTGCTGAGCCAAAAATATTCAGACCCGGTGCGCCATGGCATCGTGTATTTTGCCAACCCTGATCTTGAGGGCATGCTCTGGCAGTTCGATGCTAAGGGGGAGGTCAAAGGAAGCTCATCGGTTCAGGACCTTTTTACACTTCTCGAGACAAACCTCACCGAGGATCGCTAGCTTCCAGCGAGCCCATCCTAGATCAACAGATGTGGTACGAGGTTTGGGGCCGGTACAGTCATGAGCAAGTTATACTGGGTAGTGTGCAGCGCCTAAGAGTCGTCAGGCGCGAGTCGTATACCCTCGGGCTCAATAGTGATTTTTCGCGCTTTATACAGCGAACCAATCGCCTGCTTGAACACTTTTTTACTGACACCAAAAGCCGCGTAAATAGCAGGGGGAGGGC
>CALKNZ010000042.1 GCA_938091995.1 uncultured Luminiphilus sp.
ATGGGTGAGCTACCCACCAATATTGTTGCCCTTGATCGGCTGATGTTGGTGAACCCGCCCGAAGACCAGTTGGTGAAGAGTGCTGATGGCATGATTCGGGTTGCCAACATGGACAACCTCGAGCCCGACGCAAACGTGCGGGTTGCCGTGGGTGCTCTGGAAACCTCAAACGTTAGCCCCGTCGGGGCCATGGTCGAAATGATTACGCTGGCGCGCAGTTTTGAGCAGCACATTCAAACCATTAAATCTGCTGAAGAACTGGATGCGTCCAGTGCCAGCATCATGAAGCTTGAATAAAAGGAGCAGCCACCATGTCTCAGTCACTGTGGATTGCAAAAACGGGACTCGACGCCCAGCAAACAAAAATGGCGACGATCTCCAACAACTTAGCCAACGCCGGCACCAATGGCTTTAAGCGTGGGCGCGTTATTTTTGAAGACCTGCTTTATCAAAATGTTCGCCAAGTCGGCGCGCAGTCGAGTCAGGACACAGTATTACCTTCAGGATTACAGGTGGGTACGGGTGCGCGGGTTGTTGCCACTGAGCGATTGTTCACTCAGGGTAATTTGGCCCAAACCGATAATCCTCTCGACCTAGCCATTCAAGGGCGGGGGTTTGTTGAGGTATTGATGCCTGATGGCAGCCAGGGTTTTACCCGAGACGGATCGTTTCAAATTAACGACCAGGGAGTCATGGTGACGGCCGCGGGCTATCAAGTTCAGCCACCTATTACGATTCCCCAAGATGCTCTAAGTATTTCTATTGCACCGGACGGTACGGTTTCTGTTCAGCAGCCGGGAACGCCACAGGCGACCCAAGTGGGTGTTATTCAGCTGACGGATTTCGTAAACCCCTCGGGCTTGCAGGCTCGTGGTGAGAACCTCTTTCTAGAAACGGGCGCCAGCGGCGCGCCCCTTCCTGGCAACCCTGGCCTTAATGGCTTGGGCACCTTGCAGCAGGGTTTTGTTGAAGGTTCTAACGTCAATGTGGTTGAGGAGCTGGTGAACATGATTGAAACCCAGCGCGCCTACGAGATGAACTCAAAAGCTATTTCAACCGCCGACCAGATGCTCCAGTACGTATCGCAGAACCTGTGAGACGACTGAGGAGAATGAAATGAAGCACAACAACCTTTTTGCAATACTGACTTTGGCGACTTTTTTAGTCGGCTGTGGTGGTGTGGAGACGAAAGTACATCCGGCCTATGCCCCCATTGAGCCTATTGAATACCCCGACCAAAGCAGCGGTATGACTCCGGCAAGCCTGTACAACGAGCGAAGCGGGTTGTCGTTATTTGAAGACACCCGCGCTCGCTCCATAGGTGACATCGTAAGTGTCGTATTGCAGGAATCTACCAGTGCCGCAAAAAGCGCCGACACCGATTTGAGCAAGGGTTCAGATATTGGCGTTGATGCACCTATTTTATTTGGTGAGCCCTTTAACTTTGGCGGTGGCGATAGCTACGACCTGAGCCAGAGTATTTCCTCGGAGTACGGGTTCCAAGGACAGGGATCGAGTAACCAGAGCAACCGCTTGCAGGGTGCTATTGCCGTGCAGGTCGCCAAGGTTCTGCCCAACGGCAATTTGGTCGTCCAAGGTGAGAAGTGGATCAAGCTCAACCAGGGCGATGAGTTTATTCAACTGAGGGGAATTATTCGTCCTGAAGATATTTCGCCCCTGAATACCATTCCCTCTTCACTGGTAGCCGATGCTCGCATTTCTTATGGCGGCACGGGAATTATTGAAGAAGCAAACACACCCGGCTGGCTCACGCGTTTCTTTACCAGCCCGTTAAATCCTTTTTAAGGGAGCCACAATTGTGAAGCTTCAAAAGATCAAAACTATTGCTTTAGCAGGGGCCCTGACGCTGCTTTTTGCTGCCGGCCTTTCCAAGGCCGAGCGCATTAAAGACCTGGCCATGCTCGAGGGCGCGCGAACCAATCAGCTGGTCGGCTTCGGTTTAATCGTGGGCCTCGATGGTTCAGGTGACCAGGTCACTCAGACGCCCTTCACTTTGCAGGCTGCTCGATCAATGCTGCAGCAATTTGGCGTCAACGTTCCCGCGAACAGCAATCCTCAAACCAAAAATGTCGCGGCAGTGATGGTGACGGCAACCTTGCCTCCCTTTGCCAAGCCGGGCCAAACCATTGATGTCACGGTGTCATCTTTGGGTAATGCCAAAAGCCTACGCGGTGGTGAGTTGCTCATGACACAACTCAAAGCCGGTAACGGCGAAGTGTATGTGGTGGCCCAGGGATCACTGGTTGTCTCTGGCTTTGGCGCTGAGGGCGCCGATGGATCCTCTGTTTCTGTCAATACTAAATCGGCGGGCCGAATTCCCAACGGCGGCATCGTGGAACGCGAGGTGCTTACGCCCTTGCATGGCGCTGGGCCACTAACCTTCAACTTACATTCTCCCGACTTTTCTACCGCTAGCAATATGGCCGCAGCAATTAATGGCTTTATGGGCCCCGGGACAGCTCTTGCCTTAGATGCGGTTTCAGTTCGGGTCATTGCACCGGCTGAACCTTCTGCCAAGGTGGCCTACGTGGCCGAGCTGGAAAACATTCAGGTACAGCGAGCGGCGGCCTCGGCCAAAGTCATTGTTAATGCCCGCAGTGGCACTATTGTGATTGGTGCTGACGTGATGGTGAAAACCGCGGCAGTCGCCCATGGCAATCTTACGGTATCTGTCGATGAAAGCGTTGAAGTCAGCCAGCCCGGTCCTTTCTCCCGCGTTGGTGAGACCGTGGTCACCACACAGTCAGAGGTGAATGTTGACGAGGAAAATCTCCGTATGTTCCTCCTAAATGATGGCGTTAGTCTTCAAGAGATTGTTACGGCGGTGAACCGAGTGGGCGCAGCCCCCGGTGATCTCATTGCCATTTTAGAAGCACTACAACAGGCAGGTGCGCTCAGTGCGCAGCTGATTATTATCTAATGAATACCATCGGTCAGGAAGCTGCGGTCTACACCGACTTCAGTCAGTTGGAGTCATTAAAAGCGGAAGCGCAGGCAAACCCCAATGCCGCCCTTGAAGAGGTGGCCCAGCAGTTTGAATCGCTGTTCATGCAAATGATGCTGAAATCGATGCGTGACGCGACTGTTAAAAGCGATCTTCTCAGTTCAGACCAGATGGACACTTACCAAACCATGGCCGATCAGCAAACAGCCTTGTCATTGTCTCAGCAGGGCGGAATTGGTTTGGCCAGAGTGTTGGTCGAGCAAATGCAAGTGCGTGGACAGGTGTCGGGTGATGAGTTTTCTACTGAGAGCAGCACGCCAGCCGCCAAGGAGAGTGGGATTCCCCTCACAAATTCTGCGGCACCGGTTAAAGCTTTTGATTTACCTGCCGCTAATCACAGCGCAATAGACCTTAAAGGTTAAGCATGGCGAATACACTAGGGATAGGCACAACGGCCCTAAGCGCATTACAGCGGGCAATTTCAACGACCGGGCAAAACATTGCCAACGTCAACACCGAAGGTTACAGCCGACAGTCGGTGACGTTTTCTGCGCGTCCCGCGCAAGATATTGGCGCCGGATATTTGGGCTCCGGTGTGCAGGTTACCTCTATCGATCGCGCTTATAACCAGTTTCTGGCCAATGACGTGCAGCAACGCACAGCCTCCAGCGGCTATTACTCCCTTTATGCCAATGCCGCCGAACGTGTCGACTCTATGCTGGGTGATCCTTCCACGAGTATTACCCAAGCCATGGACAGCTTTTTCGCCAGCGCCGAAGCCGTGGCCAACAGCCCAACATCGCTGCCCGAGCGGCAGGTGATGCTCTCCAATGCCGAAACCCTGGTACAGCGGTTTGACTACATTGTCGGCCGTGTTGACGATGTGACCAAAGAAATGAACAGCCAGATTGCTGGTGCCGTCTCAGAAATTAACCAGCTGGCCGGTGGTATTGCCACACTAAATGAGGAAATTGCCAAGGTCTCCGGCCGCACTGGTGGTTTACCCAACGATTTATTGGACCAGCGCGATGCGCTCATTGTGCAGCTGAGTAGTTTGGTGGATACCAAGACTGTGGCCCAGGATGATGGCTCACTTAACGTGTTTATTGGCCGCGGTCAGCCCTTGGTGACCGGTACGGTTGCCGAAACTCTGGCGACACAAACCGATAGCGAACTGGGTAGCACGTCTTTAGTGACGCTGTCAGCCTTTGTGGCAGGCTCAAGCGACGTCAGCGATTTTTTAACCGGCGGTAAACTCGGGGCAGCATTGACTGTCACTGATGAAGTGGTCAATCCCACCCGTCGCGAGCTTAATTTATTGGCCGTGGGTTTTGCCGAAACCGTCAACGCCATTCAAGAGGGTGGTGATGACCTTCAGGGCGTTAACGGTACTGCGCTATTTACTGAGACCGAGGGCGTTGTGAAAACCGCCCCAAGCGTTGATGACAGTACGGCTAACAGCGGTAATGCCGCAGTCACGTTTACCGTCACTGACGCGAAATTACTAACCGGCGACAGCTATCGGGTTGACTACACGGCAACCGGCGTCAATTTACGCAATCTCACCACCGACGCGGTGACCACCTTAGGTGCCTCCCCCGCAACGGTAGACGGCGTGCAAATAACCTATACGGCACAGGTTGCAACTGGAGGGGCCGGCGCCAACCAAGGCGATGCGTTTATTGTGGACCCGGTGTTTCAGGCTTCGCGCTTTCTTGAGGTGAAAATAGACGATCCGGCAAAAATTGCCGCCGCTAGCAATGGCGGTGCTGCCGGCAACAACAGCAATATGCTCGCCATGATTGAATTGCGTGACCAGTCGTTACTTAAAGGCAGCACCGCAACCTACGGCGAGGTTTACAACAACCTGTTGTCCGATGTGGCTGTGCGCACTCAGCGCGCCCAGTCTAGTGCTGAAACCGAGACGGCTTTATTGAGCAGCGCCCTCGACCGTCAGAGCAGTTTGCAGGGGGTCAACCTCGATGAAGAGGCGGCAAACCTGGTGCGTTATCAGCAGGCGTATCAAGCCGCTGCGCAAATAGTTGCCGTGGCCAACGAAGTGTTTGACACCTTATTGCGGGCAACTTCACGATGATTGATCGCGTATCTTCAAATCAGGTGTATCGCACCGGCATTGGCTCCATTCTTGATGCCCAGTCACAGCTGAGCCGCATTCAAGAGCAAGTGGCCTCAGGTAAGCGTATTCAAAACCCGTCTGATGATCCCGGTGCTGCGGCAGAGGTCATCCGTTTGCGTACTGAGTTAAATCGCGTGGAAACTTATCAGCGAAATGCTGACCGTGCGATTAACGCTCTGTCCTTTGAAGAGAGTGCAATAGCGGGCGCCGAGTCGGTGCTACAGCGTGCGCGGGAGCTCGCTGTTCAGGGTGCTAACGACGCACTGCTAACGCAGCAAGACCGGGAGATTATTGCATCAGAAATAGACGGTTTGCGCGACTCTTTATTGAATATTGGCAACACTAGAAATGCCGATGGCGAATACATTTTTGCCGGTGACCGAGTCAATTCCGCTGCCTTTAGTGAGTCGGGTGGCGCCATTAGTTACGACGGAACCGGCGGACCGCGCATGATAAATATAGCCGCCGGTATTCGCATTCAAGGGAATGATACCGGTGCTGAACTGTTTCAAAATGCCCCCGCGGGTAATGGTGCTTTTGAAGTTTCTGTACCCAATAGCAATGTGGGTAACGGTACTGTGGGCAGTACCGGCTACGACAATAGCTACCCGGGTAATGAGAATTACACCATTTCCTTCTCAACGGGGGGCGCAGGGCAACTCCAGTACACCGTCACTGGAAGCACATCGGGTGCGTTAGCGGCTGCTCAGGACTTCACGCCGGGTGAGGCCATAAGTTTTGCAGGTGCAACGGTGGTTATAGAAGGTGAGCCTAATGCCAGTGATACTTTTGCGGTAACCTCTGGCGGCACCCAAAGCGCCTTCGATACGCTTACTGAGCTTAGTGCCGCGCTGCGTACAAGCGGCTCTAGCGACGCTACGGCAAAGCGAGTGTCTCGCATAGGTGCCGCTATACAAAGTATCGACGCCAACTTGGGTCAGTTCTCTAAGGTGCGCACCGATTTAGGTGCTCGTTTGAATCGCCTTGATGACCAGGTTTCTCTAAACGACAGCTTTAACCTGCAAGTTGAGCGCACAATCTCAAGCCTGGAAGATCTTGATTTGGCCAAAGCGGTCACTGAACTCAACCTCCAGCTGGTGGCACTTCAGGCCGCCCAGCAGTCTTATTTAAAGACGCAAGGCATATCACTC
>CALKNZ010000043.1 GCA_938091995.1 uncultured Luminiphilus sp.
GTCTATATGACCGAGCCTCAGTCGGGCCCAAAGACGTCGACTTTTTGCAAACTTATGATGACTACCCGGTTATTAGCATGTTGCAGATGGAGGATCTGGGGTTTTGTAAGAAAGGCGAGGCACCCGACTTCCTAAACAAGACCGATATGCGCTTTGACCACTCAGGACCGGGCGTTAATAAGCTGCCCCACAATACGTCGGGCGGCCAATTGTCCTGTGGGCAGGCTGGAGCCGCCGCGGGATTTCTTGGTGTGACCGAGTCGCTGCGACAACTGACAGGACAATCCGGTGCCAACCAGGTTGCCAAGGCACAAACCGGTCTAGTCAGCGGTTATGGCATGGTGAATTACGACCGCGGCATCTGCACAGCGGCGGCCATGCTGCAAGGAGTTGACGCTTGAACATCAAAGACAAGATGCGCAAAAGACTCAAGCTCAATCGCCCTTCACTCCGAGCGCGAGCGCGCCCGCCGAAACATCGCTCGGTATGCGGTAGCCAATTTTCTGCTGCGAACCTTCCCGGTATTTTACAACTCCAGAACTGCACTGACTGTGGTCACGTCCAGTATCCGCCTGCAGAGCTATGCGGTGCATGTTTGAGCAGCACGCTAATTTATCGTGAGACACCGTGCACAGGGACCCTACTCGCTCAATCGCAGCTTCATCATAGCCTGTGGGAATACTTCAAACGACGCATTAAAAAAGCGCCTTGGCCGATAGCGTCAGTGCAACTCGATGCCGGCCCTGTAGCCATTGTTCATTTGGTCGGGAACAGCTTTAGTACAGGAGACCGAGTAAAAGTATTCTCGCATTCAGACGCCTCACGTTCTGTCGTACTTTTGGCAGTGCCTGAATCAGAAAGCATCGATACGCCGGCATTGCGACGAAATATTGTCGACACGATACAACTCGATCAATTCGCAGAGCACCAACAAGGTATCTAAGGACACTCATCGGTCTCAGGGAGAAGGTTCGCTATGGTCCATGACAGTTTTATCGTAACAGGTGGTAGCACCGGTATTGGGGCTGCCATTTGCTCCCGTTTACTGGCCCGGGGATCTCGCGTCATCAATCTTTCTCGTCGACCCCTAACCCACACCAGTGATCGACTGGAAAATGTCGCACTCGATCTTAGCGACAGAGCTGCGGTTCGTGAGGTGGCAGAAGAGATTACCCAGCGTCACAACATAACGGGACTGATCCATAATGCGGGCCTCATTCGTCCAAATTTGATTGAAGACGTGAAACTAGAGGATTTCGACTACCTCAGCGAGGTGCATATCGGAGCAGCGATCACCCTGACTCAGGCGGTAATACCCAATATGAAAGCACAGGCGTTTGGACGCATCGTTCTAATCACCTCTAGGGCGGCTCTCGGCCTCGCAACACGCACCAGTTACAGCGCAACTAAGTCAGGCATGATGGGGATGGCTCGAACTTGGGCTCTGGAGTTGGGTCAGTACGGCATTACTGTGAATACCGTTGCACCGGGCCCGATTCAAGATACCGAAATGTTCGAAGCTGTCGTACCTCCAGACAGCGATAAACTGGGCGATATGGCCGCCAGCATACCGGTCAAACGCCTTGGCCGATCGGCCGATGTAGCCCATGCCGTGGACTTTCTGGCCGATGAGGCATCGAGCTTTATCACAGGTCAGACACTGATGGTTTGTGGTGGGGCCAGCCTCGGCTCTTTGGCCCTCTGAAGGAGATCAACATGCAGCCAATTCCAGATCGTAACTTCGATGCTCTGGTCAAGCCAACCAAGCTGCATCGTAGCCTTTACACCGACCCCGATATCTTTGATTTGGAAATGAGCCGAATTTGGGGTGAGGCCTGGATTTATATTGGTCATGAATCTCAGGTACCGAACTCCGGGGATTACTTTACAACCCACATTAACCACAACATACCGGTTGTAATGATTCGGGATAAAGACGCGACCGTACATGTACTCCATAACCGCTGCGGCCACAAAGGCGCCAAGGTCGTCGATAAGCAATCGGGCAATGTTCGAGGGGCGTTGCGCTGTGCCTACCACGGCTGGAGCTATCGCTTCGATGGTTCACTGTTAAAAATCCCCAATGAGCAAGGCTATGAAGATACGGGCTTTGATGCCTCAGACCCCTGCTACAGCATGCAGCCGCTGGCGCAGGTTGCGAGTTATCGAGGTTTTGTCTTCGCAACCTTGTCCAACACCATCACCGATCTCGTCAGCTGGATGGGCGGCGCGATTGCATGCTTCGACAATCTCTGTGATCGAGCACCAGAGGGTGAGGTAGAAGTCGCCGGTGGCGTTTTACGCTATGAGCACGACTGTAACTGGAAGTTTATTCTCGAGAATCTCAATGACACGATGCACCCTATGGTCGTCCATGAATCATTGGTCAAAGCCGCGGAGGCCTACATTGCGACACTGCCCCCAGAGGCGGCAGAACAACGTCGGGAAGCTGAGATCATCCCTCCTTTTGGGGCAAGCTATGAAAATTTTGAGGACAGCGGCATCACAGGGTTTGACTACGGGCACCACTATGACGGCGGCAAGACCAGTATTCACGCAAACTATACCGTCGACCCAGATTATCACTCAGCCATGGTCGCGGCTTACGGTGAAGCCCGAAGTAGAGAGATCTATGCCTTTAATACCCACAACGTACTTTACTACCCATCTTTAACCATTAAGTGCGCAGTACAGAATATTCGTGTTATTCGCCCTATCAGCGTTGATCGCTTTGTCGTTGAGAGCTGGTCATTTCGACTCAAGGGCGCCCCCGATAGCATGTTGCAGCGGACCCTGCTCTACAGCCGTCTTATTAACTCTGCGATGGGCATGGTCGGCCCCGATGACCTAGAGGTTTACCGACGGGCTCAGCAAGGCCTCCAATGTCCGACCAGTGAATGGGTCGAATTTCATCGGCAGTATGGAAAAGACCGTACATTGACCGATCGAGTCGAAGGTGGTGGCACCTCAGATTTAGATATGCGCACCCAATATCGAGCCTGGAAAGCTTACATGGAGCAAACACCGCACCGAGGAACGAATAATGACTGATCTCGCTGCCGTCGAGGCTTTGCTTTATCAAGAAGCGAGCTTTCTAGATCGCCCCGACCTTGATCGCTGGATAGCGCTTTACACCGAGGACGCCTACTACTGGATTCCCGCCACCGAGGACCAGGTAGATCCTATCAATCATGTCTCTCATATTTATGACGATCGGGTCATGATGGAGATTCGACGACGCAACTTTGTTCACCCCCGCGCGGCCTCCAAAGACAGCCTGACCCGATGCTCACACCTCATTGGCAATATCACACTTAAAGAGCAACGAGCTGACGGCGTGCTCCTCATCGAATCGACTCAGCATGTGGTGGTATGGTATCGAGACGAGCAACGTCTGTATGCCTTTAACGCCCTACACGAGCTCAAACCTACTGGCAGCAGTTTTCAAATAAAGAGTAAACGGGTCAATCTGATTAATCCCGAGGCGCCCCAACGATCGCTGGTTATTTATTTGTAAAAAAGACCAGTCTAAATGAGGAGTGCTTGGTAAGCCTGTCTCAATACTTTAAACTTAAAACATATTGAAGAGAGCATCGGAGTTCAAAATGGCGGTCAAAACTAACTGGACCCAACTCAACTGGGAAGACCCCTTTGAACTGGACAGCCAGCTCAACGATGAGCAACGCATGGTGCGCGATAGTGCAAGGCAATATGCTCAGGAACGATTGCTACCTCGGGTCAAAGACGCCTTCAGAAACGAAAGCACTGATCCTAATATTTTCAGAGAAATGGGCGAGATGGGGCTCTTAGGGTCCACGATCGACGGCTACGGCTGCCCCGGCGTTGATTACGTTTGCTACGGTCTCGTGGCGCGTGAAGTTGAGCGGGTCGATTCTGGCTACCGTTCAATGCTTAGCGTTCAATCATCGCTCGTCATGTACCCTATTTATGCCTATGGCGATGACGCACAACGGGAAAAGTACTTACCTAAACTCGCCACCGGTGAATGGATTGGGTGCTTCGGTCTCACCGAACCTGACCACGGCTCTGATCCGGGCGGCATGACCACTCGCGCTAAAAGCGTGGACGGTGGCTACCGAGTTTCTGGTGCGAAAATGTGGATATCCAACTCCCCTATTGCTGATGTTTTTGTGGTTTGGGCAAAAACTGACGATGACGTTATCCGTGGCTTCATCTTGGAAAAAGGGATGGAGGGGCTGAGTGCACCCAAGATAGAAGGAAAACTCGCACTGCGTGCCTCGGTCACGGGAGAAATTGTCATGGACGAAGTCTTCGTGCCGGAAGAAAACCTGTTACCCAACGTCAAAGGACTCAAGGGACCCTTTGGTTGCCTCAACAATGCCCGCTATGGGATTGCCTGGGGAACATTGGGCGCCGCTGAAACCTGTTGGCACACCGCGAGACAGTACACCCTCGATCGCCAGCAATTTGGCCGCCCACTCGCTGCCAACCAACTCATACAGTTGAAGTTGGCCGATATGCAAACCGATATCTCTTTAGCGATGCAAGGCTGTTTACGCGCCGGAGAAATGCTATCTGCCGGCACCATTTCTCCCGATTTAATCAGCCTCATCAAACGAAATTCCTGTGGCAAAGCACTGGAAATAGCTCGCAAAGCACGCGATATGCTAGGAGGCAACGGTATATCTGACGAATACCCCGTGATGCGCCATATGATGAATTTGGAAGTTGTGAATACCTATGAGGGCACCCACGATATTCACGCGCTAATTCTTGGACGCAGCCAAACGGATATCCCCGCGTTTTAACACAAAGGGTCTGCCGACAGCAGGTTTAGCTAGTGGCTCAAGGTTTACTGGCTTTCGCGTAAAGGTTGGCAACAGCATCTTCGAGAGCACCGTAAAGCGGGTCACCTTCAGGTAGGTGTTCTCGAACACGTCTCAGAGTCCGCAGTGGGGCCTCCCCAAACGGTCTATGCAAGCCGCGTTGCTCTAGACGTGAACAAAGGTCGACAAAACGCCGCTCTTCCGGCAGCAACCGTTGAACGCTTCGCTCCCGACTCAGCCAGAGCATGAGCGGCAAGAGAATCGCCGCCCAGCTTCCCAGCAGTAACGTGACAAACCAAGACACCTTAATCTCACCAAACCAGCCCCTCAGTAATTCGATCTGCCGAGCGCTGTCAAAACTCACAATAAAACTCTGCCAACCGAAAGCTAAGGCATCGTAACGAAGTCGCATCCAGTTCAGGACCCTGATACCCCTGAAGCGGTAGGCCGATATGATTGAGTCAGACAAAAAGCCGGATGCTCCCTCTAGAGCGGCTTCAAGACCGAATTCAATTCGACTCGGTGATACAGCCGCCGTAGGGTCAACCCGAATCCATCCCTCGCCGTCCATCCAAACCTCTGCCCAGGCATGGGCATCGAACTGCCTGACCACTACCGTGTTATTTAATGGGTTAACTTCGCCCCCTTGGTATCCGGCAACAATTCTTGCCGGTATCCCTACCATTCTCAGCATCGCAACAAAGCTGTAGGCAAAGTGTTCACAAAAGCCTCGACGGGAATTGAATATGAATTGATCGACGAAATCTGATGACAGAATTTCTGGAGGTTCAAGTGTGTAGAAAAATGGCTGCGTTCTAAAATAATTGAGCAGTGCACCGACAAAATCTCGATCGTTACTGTATTGACGCCGCAAGTCTCTTACCCAGACCTCGGTCAACGGATTTATGCCCTTGGGAAATTCAGTTTCCACACGCCTGCGCCAATCGCTTAGGTTTGGCTGCAGAACTGACGCCGGCCATGAAGTCACGTCATACCCGAACTGAAATTCAACGGGATTGACGACACCCAGTCGATAATCAGAGGCCTCATAAACACCCGCAGTCGGTGATTTGGCGTACGCTATTCCATACAACCAGCGCTGTTGCGTGGGTTCCAATAAAACGCGGTACTGCAAGGGGTCACCGAAAACCTCAGGCGGTACGCCCTGTCTCTCCGATACTGGCAACTCACGCCACTGGAGTGTCCGCCAGGCACCCTCATCAAATTTACTGAGCACCAAGCCCCGCCAATATAACGCTGAATTAGCAGGAATAACGTCTGAAAAACCTGCTCGAAAAGCCACATCTGCCGAACGTCCCAGCTTGGTCACAGCACCCGGCCGGAGAAAATCACTCATCCCCGTCTTCCCCTGGCCCGATGACGACGGCACGCTCCAAATTGGGCCAATACGGGGGAATAAAAAAAACAAAACGACCATCATAGGTACGGCGAGAGTTAACATTTTTATCGCAAGCGCAGGCTCACGGTTAGAAATGCCTCCGCTGGGATTTTGATTCAAAGTGATCAATGCCGTTACTAATAGCCCAGTGCAGCACACCGTATACAGCGTGGCAGGCAAGGTCTGGATAAAAATGAAATGGGTTACACAAATAAAAAACCCTAAAAAAACCAATAGGTAGCCATCTCTTTCACGGATAGACTCAAGAATCTTCAGGGCTGCCGCGACCAGTAATAAAGCCACCATAGGCTCTAGACCTACGAATGTTCCATAACTGATAAAAAGGAGTGTCGCGCCCGCGATACCCAATAATAAACGCAGCCACTTGTTTGGCATCTCCGCGCGCTGACGAAACATCTGTAAACGCCACAGAGCTGTTGCCAGATAGATCATCACCACCCAAAGTGGGACCCGCTCCAAATGCGGCAACATGACAGCAATTTGGCAAGCAATCAGCCAAAGCAAAGATCGACGAGGGAGCTGCTCACCGGAAATCACTCCGCTCTTCCCTCACTTAGTCCATATAATGCCAAGGCGCGAAGCGCTAAGTCGCGCTGCCGGTCTCCGGCAGCGACTGAGAGCTCTGCATCGGGCAGACGGAGGCCAAAGTTTTCTCCTCGCTGATGATGCTGCAGTACTAACCAGCACAACCAAGAGAGTCTTTGCTCAACGGATCCAGCGCCCAAATTATGCCAATCAAGCCAGTGATCCTCCTGTACGGGTAGAGAATACAGTTTGGTCTGTAACGGTTGCCCTCGGGCATGACTTCGCCAATCAATCAAACGGGGGGCATCACCGACACGATAATTCCGAAATCCCATGAGATCATCAAGACCTTCCTGCTCGCTAAAGCCTACGCTAGCCTTTTCTGTATCGGGAGAGGTCCACTGGTTGATACTGACTGGCTTAGGCCACACCAATGCTCGGACATCGAACTGCGCGAAGCTCCAGCAGCGAAGAAGCCCCAGAGGATACGTCGACTCAATACGCAATCGAGGCGCTTCAAACCAGCCGCGTGAGTTGACCTTATGGTGAAGTGATACGTCGACCTCTCCAGCCGCTGGCACGTCGATCATAACCTCACTATCGGACCAGATCAGTTTCACGGCGTGATGCCCTCGCCTCGGACTTGTACAACTGATTCGGAAGAAAAACTCAGCCTGCTGACCGGGATACACCGACTCCGCGCCCATACTGGTTATCACCATTTTGAGCAGGTTAGCGTGGGTAAAATGAACCGCCACAATGAATAGCATGGCTAACCAAAAGGTCAGCCCATAGGCGAGATTGTTTTGGTAGTTGATAGCGGTGAGCAGCATGAGTAACAGCGTGAAGGCAAATAAAAAGCCCTGCCGCGATGGGAAAATGAATAGCCGGCGTTGTTCTAAGGTGATGGTACGTGCTGCGGGTAGCCGTCGACTCAGCCAACGGCGATAGCGTTGGAGCAGAAATTTTTTGAGGCCACCCTGCTGTCTAGTCTGGGATAACATCAACTTGGCTACGCAAGAGCGCCACCAACGCTTCGCCATCTCCCGCATAGTCAGCGCTGGGAATCAATCGATGGGCGATGACAGGGGCAAGTACCGCCTGAACATCGTCGGGCGTCACGTAATCCCTGCCTTCCATTTGCGCCCAGGTTTTGGCCGCACCCACAAGTGCCAAAGCTCCCCGTGGAGAGAGTCCCACCGCAAACTCAGGAGCTTCCCGTGTAAAGGCCGTCAATCGCTGGATATATCGCAACAAACTATCGGAAAGCGCAGTCTCATGAATAACAGCCCTCATGGCGAGAAGCTGCTGCGATGTCATAGTCCGATTAATGACCGCTTTGGTTGGCAGCGCTCCCCGCTGTAATAACTCCCGCTCAGCCTCAAAATGGGGGTACCCCAATGACAGTCGCATGAGAAAACGATCAAGCTGGGATTCAGGCAGCGCATAAGTACCCGACTGATGCATAGGGTTTTGCGTAGCAATGACAAAAAATAGCTCAGGTAAGGGGCGAGAGGCGCCATCAATGCTTACCTGTTGTTCGGCCATGGCCTCCAAAAGCGCACTTTGCGTACGGGGTGTCGCGCGGTTTATCTCATCAGCAAGCAGCAATTGATTAAAAATTGGACCGGGACGAAACTGAAACGCTTCTTGGTCTCGATTGAACACTGATACGCCCAGAATATCCGAAGGTAAAAGGTCGGAAGTAAACTGGACTCTGGCATAACTGAGCCCTAAAACGTCAGCCAATGCATGGGCTAAGGTTGTTTTTCCCATGCCGGGAAGGTCTTCAAGTAGCAAGTGCCCTGAGGTCAGTAAGCAGCACAGCGCCTGTCTCACGGTCTGCTCTTTACCTAACAACACCTCACCAATTTCGGATACGGCGCGATCGATCAGGGCGGGTAGGTCAATTACTGGCATGGCGTAATACCTAGACGCTGAGCGCGTCGAACCCTCTCTGGCAATCGACTTTCAAATCGTCGATATGCTCAAGTCCAACGGCAATCCGTATGAGCCCCGGTGTAATACCTGCCGCAGTTCGTTGCGCCGGCGACAAGCGACCATGGGTAGTCGTGGCGGGATGCACTATGGTTGTTTTTACGTCACCCAAATTTGCCGTGAGTGACATGAGCATCGTTGCATCGATGAAGCGCCAAGCAGCATCCTTCCCCCCAGGCACCTCAAAGGACAACACGCCGCCAAACCCGCTTTGCTGACGAGTGGCTAATTGATGGCCCGGATGATCAGCCAGCCCTGCATAGTGAACGCGAGATACGTCGGGACATCGTTGCAACCAACGGGCAAGATCGTTGGCGTTCTCACAGTGAGCGCGCATGCGCAGACTCAGGGTTTCAAGTCCCTTTAAAAAAATCCAGGCATTAAACGGACTCATGGAAGGGCCACAGGTGCGAATAAAGTTGGTGACCTCAGCCATATCGTCAGCTGAGCCTACCACCGCACCTCCTAACATGCGTCCCTGCCCGTCTAGATACTTCGTCGCAGAGTGAATAACGATATCTGCGCCGTGCTCCAGGGGTTTCTGAAGCGCTGGTGTACAAAAGCAATTATCAACGACTAGACGAGCCTCATATTCCTTTGCCACACCTGCCAGCGCAGCGATATCAGCCACTTCACAGGTGGGATTAGAGGGTGTCTCACAATAGAATAATCGAGTCTTTGACGTCGCCGCAGCCCGCCATGCCTCGAGGTCACCCAGGGGCACAAAGGAAACCGATACCCCCATCCGAGGAAGGTATTTATCAAAGAGTCCCACGGTACTGCCAAACACATCTCTCGAACAAACGACGTGATCACCGCTACTAAGGAAAGCCATACAAGTTGCCAAAATAGCTGACATTCCTGATGCCGTTCCGACCGCAGATTCAGCGTTTTCTAAAGCCGCTAAACGCTCTTCAAAGGCTCGAACGGTGGGGTTAGTGTAGCGCGAGTAAACGTTACCACCAGTCTCACCGCTGAAACGAGCAGCGGCGTCTGCTGCGCTATCAAAAACATAGCTTGACGTCGTGAATATGGGTTCGCCATGTTCACCTTCTCCACTGCGCGTGGTACCTGCACGGATACCCAACGTCTCTGCATGGGCGTCATGCAGCCAATCGGGTAAGGCCGTCCCATTGCTAGGCTTCATAACGTAACGCTGAGTGTGGCCACTAAATTGAGTGGTTTAGCTTTAAACGTCATTATGCAAACCCACGATCGCACCATCTTGAGACGCCGCAAGTCGCATCTCAGAACCTTCAGAGCGCAAGGCCTCAACCGTGTTGAGATACTGTGCGTCAATTCGACCCGCCTTGTAACAGCCATCAAACACCGAGCACTCAAAGTCTTCAATGGCTTCATTGCCTTCATAGGAACAGGCCAATAAGTCTTCTAAATCCTGATACACCAACCAATCTGCTCCGATCAATTCGGCAATCTCTTCCTCTGTACGATTATGAGCGATCAGCTCATTAGCCGCGGGCATATCGATACCATAAACATTGGGAAAACGAATGGCAGGCGCTGCTGAGGCGAAGTACACATTTTTTGCCCCGGCATCCCTAGCCATTTGAATAATCTGACCGCAGGTCGTGCCACGAACGATTGAATCATCCACCAACATCACATTCTTACCCGCAAACTCCAGAGGTACAGGATTCAGCTTTTGTCGCACTGATTTTTTCCGCTGACTTTGACCCGGCATAATAAAGGTCCTGCCGATATACCGATTCTTCATGAACCCTTCACGAAATTTTACGCCCAGCTCATGGGCAAGGGACTGCCCCGCAACGCGACTGGTATCCGGTATTGGAATAACGACATCAATATCATGATTAGGTCGCAACTTTAGGACTTTACGTGCCAATCGTTCACCTTGACGCATCCGCGTTTTATAAACTGAAACACCATCAATTAACGAATCAGGGCGCGCAAAATAAACGTGCTCAAAAATACAGGGCATCAGCTTGGTCACTTGTGCGCACTGCCGCCGGATTAATGTTCCTGATCCGGAAATAAAAATTCCTTCACCGGGTGCCACATCGCCCACCAGACGAAAACCCAGCACATCTAACGCCACGCTTTCTGAGGCCACCATGTATTCAGGCTCGTCGCCGTCACACTCGCGAACGCCAATAACTAAGGGACGGATTCCAAAGGGATCCCGGAATGCAACAATGCCGACGTTGGCTATCATTGCAACCGCTGCATAACCACCTTCGCACCGCTCATGCATGGCCGAAATTGCCGCAAAAATGTCGTCAGCATCTGGAAACAACTTTCCTAATCGCTGTAGTTCGTGCGCAAAGACGTTTAACAGCACTTCAGAGTCAGAGTCCGTGTTCAGATGTCGACAGTCACTCTGGAAAATTTCAGCACTGAGCTGAGCCGCGTTAGTAAGATTGCCATTGTGGGCAAGCGCTATGCCGTGAGGCGAGTTCACATAAAAAGGCTGAGCAAGCGCTGTTCCCGAACTACCTTGAGTTGGATAACGCACATGACCAATACCCACTGAGCCCAATAAACTTGACATATGCTGTGTGCGGAAAACATCTTTAACGAGACCTTCGCCTTTGCGCTGTAGAAACTTCCCGCGATGGCAGGTCATGATACCGGCTGCATCCTGGCCTCGGTGCTGGAGCATCGTTAGAGCATCATAAATGTCCGCCGCAACGTCATTACTGCCGACGATACCTACCAATCCACACATGGATATGTCTCCGAATCAGATCATGTCAGCAGACTCGAGGGTTTCCTCGATCTGCTCAACGGGTTCAGCTTTTAAGATTTCACTGGTATGACCACCTAGCTGAGATGACAGCTCATCAATGGTCGGCATGAGTGTGGCGCGATTGATGAGGTCTTGCTCTGAATCAGGGACGACTGAACGCAGCAAAAAGGTCACAACAATTACTAAAACAACGCCCCGCAACAGACCAAATAAGCCCCCCAAAATACGGTTACCCAAGTTAAACCCCGGTTGACGCATCTGACGTGCCATTAAACGGCCGAGTACGCTAAAAATAGCGAGGATACCGACAAATATCAGTGCCCAACCTCCGAGGTAACGGAGTGTCTCACTGTCCATAACCGAGGTCAGGGAGTTAGCCAGGGATTGCGCCAGCAGGTTGGCGCCGATAAAAGCACACAGCCATCCCGCTAAAGACAAAATTTCGCGACCGAAGCCCCGATAGAGCCCTACCAAAAGAGAAATGCCTAACATCAGCACAATAAACCAGTCAAAACCGTTAAAACCTGCGGTAGCGCCATTGAGTTGCTGTTCAATTTCATTCATAGCGGTTGCTGATACCTGACGATCATGGATTGCACCCTCAGCACGCGATCGACTTCTAATTTTATCGAGTCGAAGCTGCTCTTTTCAAACTTTGGACCGATCTGAATGCGCCATTGTGCTGATGTGCCATTAGCAAAACGCGCGTGAAAAGCCGGGTAACCCTTGTTCACGAGCTGCTCAACCAGGGTTTTTGCTCGAGATTCTGAGCTGACTGTCGCAACCTGAAGCACCCACGCCTGCGGATACCCAGAGGCATCAAGCACCGGCGTCACTAGTGCCTCGTCACGCAGTTTGAGCTGCTCAACTGAATCTACGGTATTCAAGTCGGAAAGATTACGATCATCTTCGCCATCTTCCAGACGTGTCAGTTCATCCGCTCGTATTTGAGATTCGCGGTCAATCTCTGGTGTCTCTACGCTGTCCCGAATCATCGCCTCGGGAGACTGGGGCTTCGCTATTGGAGACGTATCGATGCGCGGGCGCTCGGGTGTTGGTCGCAACTCAATAGGCTGCTCATCGAGGGGCTCCACGAAAACAATGGGCCAGAAAACTACACACAGAGCTATGAGGACCAGAGCACCAACCAATCGCTGACGGAGAATGGGGTTCATTCAGTCAAAGGTCTCCTGACCCGTAGGCACCTGCTTTAGGCAGGCTAGTTGCGCACCAACTGTCACAAAAGATCCAAATACCAAAATACGATCTCCGGGTTTAGAAGCGTTCTCAACACCCTCGAACGCCAACTCCGGGGTAGAATAACACTGCACTGTCGCCTCCGGTGAGATGGTTTTAATAAGCTGGGCTAAATCAGCGGGTTTCGCCGCCCTTGCCACATGATGAGTGGGCAAATGCCAACTCGAGATACGGTCAGCCAATAGCTCAATCATAGCACGCAGAGGTTTGTCAGCCATGGCACCAAAAATTGCATGAGTCGCTAGTTCGCCAGATTGCTCGGTCAGCGCAGTAGCCAAGCGCGTCACTGACTCTCGGTTATGTGCGACATCCAGCCACCAAACTCGATCCAAGGCCTGGAGTTTTTGTTGGCGCCCAGGAACGATCAACGCCTGCAGTGCCTGATCAATACCGTCTTGGCTGGGCGTGAGTTTCAAGGCAGCCGCTGCGACGATCGCAGCACCAAGATTACTAATTTGTAAGGCAGGTAGCTTGGGCAGGCTTCGCTGACTACCATCAGGCAAGGTCAGTGTTTGATCGCAAATGAGCCATTCCCGATCGATGAGAGCGACATCCGCTCCCGCATCTTCCAAGCTAGGCAATAATGTCGAAGGCAGGTCTGCTTCAGCAACAATCGCCGGCTTTCCCGACCTCGCCACTCCAGCCTTTTCTATCGCGATCAGATCTCGAGTGTCACCCAGCCATTCTGTGTGATCTATACCAATACTGGTGATAACACAGGCATCAGCGTCAACCATATTAACCGCATCGAGTCGGCCCCCCAGACCCACCTCTAATATCTGCACATCGACGCCCTTCTCTTGAAATAACAGCAAGGCCGCCAAAGTGGCAAATTCAAAATAACTGAGCGAGATAGACTCTCTACGTTGTTCAATAGCCGCGAACGCGCCCATGATTTCAGCATCAGTTGCGGGGAGACCATCGATAGTGATGCGTTCATTAAAATTCAGCAAATGCGGTGAGGTATAGCAGCCTACTGAGAGCCCTTGTTGGCGGAGTAGCTCTGCCAACGCCGCTACACAACTGCCTTTTCCATTCGTACCAGCGACAGTAATTGTTCGGCAAGATGCAGGCAAAAGCCCGAGTTCCTGTGCCACCGTCTTTACACGAACTAACTCAAGGTCTATTTTCTGCGGATGCAGTGTTTCAAGGTGCGTCAGCCAAGCGTCGAGCGTGTCGGCACCAGCCAGTACCATATAAGTTATTCGACAGGCTCAGGCTCAGATGCCGCCAAATCCCCTGAGCTAGCCTCCTCACCCGCTAACTTAAATAAAATGCGCCCTAAGGTGTCACGCATCTCTGCACGGTGCACGATCATGTCTATAGCGCCGTGTTCCAGTAAAAATTCGCTGCGCTGGAAGCCTTTGGGCAGCTTTTGCCGAATGGTCTGCTCAATAATATTGGGACCGGCGAAGCCTGCCCGAGCATCAGGCTCAGCGACGTTAATATCACCCAATAGCGCAAGAGACGCTGAAACACCACCGTAGATGGGATCGGTCATAACCGATATAAATGGCAGGCCGTTACGCTTCAGGCGCTCAAGCACTGCTGAAGTTTTAGCCATTTGCATTAAAGAAATTAATGCCTCCTGCATTCTGGCCCCACCCGATGCCGCAAAGCATACCATCGGTAGACCATTATTCAGGGCATGAGTCGCAGACCGGGTAAATTTCTCACCGACTGCGTAACCCATTGAACCACCGTGAAAATTGAACTCGAAGGCGACAGTGACTAAATCCAAGCCATGCAGTCGCCCCTGCATCGCAATTAATGCATCGCGCTCACCGGTGCTTTTTTGGGCGGCAGTCAATCGGTCACGGTACTTGCGTTTATCTTTGAATTTCAGTCTATCGATGGGCTCAAGTTCAGCGAACAGTTCTTGGCGGCCCTCTTCGTCTAAAAATATGTCCAGCCTTCTTCGTGCACCAACACGCATATGGTGGTCACACTTAGGGCATACCTCTAGATTGCGATCTAGGTCAGGCCAATACAGTACCGCATCGCATTTGATGCACTTCTTCCAGAGTCCTTCTGGCACGCTCACGCGCTTTTGCTCAGCTTCATCCTTGCGCACGCCGGAAGGTAGAATTTTGTCGATCCAGCTCATATCGGACTCCGTTCAAGTAACGGCTAAGTTTATAACCCTACGCTAGCCAACAACAGTGGACACAATTACATATTATCAACGCCGGCACGAATAGACCGCAATAGCGTTACCGCTTTCTCAATACCTTCATCAAGGCTGCTGCCGGACTCCATTGCGTTCGTCATCGTATCGATCAAGGCACTCCCCACAACAACACCATCAGCCATGACGCCCACCGCAGCCGCTGACTCAGCGTCTTTGATACCAAAACCGACACAAATGGGAAGCCCGGTCTCTGCACGAATTAAATCAAGGTGCACACCCACATCGGAACTATCGAGGTTTCCAGCTCCGGTTACACCTTTAACCGCCACATAATAAATAAAGCCAGAGGCGTTAGCTGTGATTGTCTTGATTCTCTGCGCCGGAGTAGTAGGGGAAATCAAAAAGATATTATCGATCGCTACCTTGTGCAGTTCGACATTAAGGGGCCCGACTTCTTCAGGAGGCAAATCGACTGTGATCAGGCCATCCACACCCGCAGTTGCACATTCGGAAGCAAACACGGCGTATCCCATCCTCTCTACAGGGTTCGCGTACCCCATAATAATCACAGGGGTGGCCTGATCCTGCTGTCGAAACTCAGTCACCATCTCAAGCACTTGGGTAAGGGAAACCTGATTTGCAAGCCCGCGCTCATGCCCCCGTTGTATGACTGGACCTTCAGACATTGGATCGGAGAACGGCACACCCAGTTCAAGCACGTCTGCCCCAGCAGCAACAAGGCTATGCAGCATAGGTACTGTGGAAGCAACGGTAGGATCCCCAGCCACTATGTAAGGAATAACCGCTTTTCGCCCGGCGTTACTGAGCGTTTCAAAACATTGAGTGAGTCTGCTCACGTTCTACCCTACTTTTGCAATTTAAACTTCAATACCTTCGATCGCTGCGACAGTGAGGATATCTTTATCTCCGCGCCCTGAAAGGTTCACAATAATGTGTTGATCCGGCGTCATTTCGGCCGCTAACTTTTCCGCATAAGCCAAGGCATGCGCCGTTTCCAACGCCGGCATAATGCCTTCTGTTCTGGTCCAGTGGTGAAAGGCCGCCAGCGCTTCGTCATCATTAGCGGCGACATAGTTAACCCGACCAATGTCTTTTAACCAAGCGTGCTCAGGCCCAACACCCGGATAATCGAGGCCTGCCGATACTGAGTGTGTCTCCATAATTTGACCATTTTGATCTTGCATTAAATAGGTCCGATTACCGTGCAAAACACCCGGCACACCCGCCGACAGGGGGGCCGCGTGCTGGCCGGTTTCCACACCATGCCCACCTGCTTCAACTCCATACATGGTCACCTTTTCGTCGGCGAGGAACGGATGGAACAACCCGATTGCATTTGAGCCGCCGCCCACACATGCAACTAGTGCATCGGGGAGTTTTCCGGTCATTGCAAGCGACTGTCTGCGAGCCTCACGGCCAATCACGCTTTGAAAATCACGCACTAACATCGGGTAAGGATGCGGACCTGCGACAGTACCAATAATGTAAAACGTATTATCAACGTATGTAACCCAGTCTCTGAGTGCTTCGTTCATGGCATCTTTGAGGGTCTTTGAGCCTGAAGTTACCGGTACGACTTCAGCGCCCAACAACTTCATTCGGTAGACATTCAGGGACTGACGCTTTATGTCCTCAGCGCCCATAAAAACGTGGCATTCCAAGCCAAGACGAGCAGCGACGGTAGCGCTCGCTACGCCATGCTGCCCCGCGCCTGTTTCGGCGATGATGCGCTTCTTCCCCATATGCTTGGCCAATAAGGCTTGACCGATCGTATTGTTCACTTTGTGGGCGCCTGTGTGATTTAGGTCTTCCCGCTTCAGAAAAATCCGCGCCCCACCAATAGCATCAGACATTCGACTTGCCTCGTACAGCGGCGAGGGTCTGCCTACGTAATGCGCAAGATCAGAATCGAATTCCCTTTGAAAGTCCGAATCGCAGGAGAGATCGCGATAGACACGCTCCAGATCTGCCAAAGCTGACATGAGGGTCTCCGCTACAAATTTGCCGCCGTAGGGACCGAAACGTCCATCAGGATCAGGCACGGAGGCGAATAAGTCTGGGCTAATCATTTCAGTCATAAAGTTACTGCCTCAGCCGCCTCACGTGCGGCACTTATAAATTGCTGAATTTTCTCTGCTTGCTTGATACCCGGTGAGCACTCAACACCACTACTGACATCTACGGCCGAGGGACGCACCTTGGTCACCGCTTCGGCAACATTAGCGGGATTGAGCCCCCCCGCCAAAATGATCGGCCTGCTTCTTACCGATGGAATCAAATCCCAATCGAAGCGATGACCCGTCCCCCCAAATTGCCCGTTGGCCACCGCGTCCAGAAGAAACCCTCTAGCACCGGGGTAATCCGCCATAACGGCTTCAAGCTTGCCGCAAATATGCCCGGGTAACGCTTTGATGTAGGGGACCCGCCATTGTTCACAAAATTCAGGGGCTTCATTGCCATGCCACTGAATAAGGTTAATCGGTAATGACTCCAACAGTTCCTCGACTTCTTCAGCGGTTGGATCAACCATTAATGCGGTCACAGTGAGCAGTGGCGGAATTATTGAACAAATTTCAGCTGCCTTTTCCAACGATACCGCCCGCTTACTGCCAGACCAAAATACAAGGCCGATCGCATCCGCTCCGGCGTTTGCCGCAGCCAGAGCATCTAATTCCTGAGTGATACCACAAATTTTAACCTGAACCGACACGCGCTAACCCCAGTGCCCGATAAAGCGGTGGATTGTAGCAAACCTCGAGGGGCTTAACCGCCCCCCAGGAATAATGCGTTTGATGTTTGATTAACCGGCAATTGGAAATGTTTTGGATAGGTAATGGACTGCAAATAAAGGCCACTGGCACTGGCCGTATCACCGCCCATCGTTCTGTCTTTTCCCGCCAACAATTCCTCGATCCATGTCTCAGGCCTCAGCCCTAAACCGACCATCTGTAGTGAGCCAACCAAATTTCGGACCATATGATAAAGAAATGCATTAGCTTCAACATCTAAAACAACAAAGTCGGCAACACGCTTCACGCTAATATCGAGAATTTCTCTGCGGGGATGGGAAGCCTGACATTGAGCCGCACGAAAAGCGCTGAAATCGTGCTCACCTTTTAGAATCTGACTCGCATCGTGCATCGCCTGTTCGTCCAGTGGTCGGCGACAATGACTGACAAGCCCTGCATGGTGGGGAGACTGAATAGCACGATTACTGATCACGTAGCGATAGTGACGTGAGGTGGCGCTAAACCGTGCGTGAAACTCACTGGGCACAGATTTCGCCCAGAATACTCGAACTGACGGTGGAAGATTACGATTACAGCCCATAACCCACGCCTTTTGGGAACGACCGACAGGATCGTCAAAGTGCACAATCTGAGCAACGCCGTGCACACCGGTGTCCGTTCGCCCGGCACAATGAGTAGTCACAGATGTCGCGGCGACTGTACCCAGCGCCTGCTCTAGCGTCTTTTGAACGGTTGCGACTGGAAGGTGCGGCTGCGCCTGCCAGCCACAAAAATCCCCGCCATAATAACTCACACACAATGCGACACGTGTGCCTGATGGCCAGCTATCTGAGCTAAATGAGGGAAAAGCTTCAGTCAATATTAATAAGAAGCTCGCGGGCTTCTGCTTGCTGGCGTAAATCACCAGCGGCAATCACCTCTTTTAATACTGGACGCGCTCCGTCTTCGTCGCCCATATCAATGTAGGCTCTCGCCAGGTCCAACTGAGTGTCTACAGGATCGACCTCGGTAGCATAAACCAGCCCCTCTGGCTCACTATCAGCCTCTGCACTTGGTGGGGCAACTTCTGTCCCCAATACTGCAGCAAGCTCTGGCGGCAGCATCTCGTCCTGCTCGGTCGAAGCGTCATCTGACAAGTACCCGGGATGATCACTCGCCAGCTCCCCCTCTGCTGTACCCATACGGTCCGTACCTGTGGCATTCGCTCCCGAACCATCGATCGAACTGTCAAGCGAAGGGGTTGAATGGGGCATTATTTCCTCGAGAACTTCATCCTCAAGGTCCAGAGTCAACGGAGCATCAGAAACAGGCTCTGCAAGCTCGCCCAAATCAAGGTTACTGGCTGCTGAAACAGCTTCAGCAATCATTCTGGAGGCTTCCCCAAAGGCGTGCCCATTACCCATACCTTCAAGCTTCTGTGCCGTAATTTTTGCCTCTTCCTGCCGATCATTTTTCAGGTATATCTCGACCATCTTCAACAGAGCTTGAACATTCTCTGGATTAGACTCTGCTGCCGCCTCCAGTAAATTTAGCGCTTGCTGATGACGTCCATAAGCCATATAAATTTCAGCTTCGGCAATGGCATCAGCAACCACACCTTCGTCGACATAATCATTATGCAGGCGTTGACCATAGCCGCGCTCTCCGTCACTGGACTGCTGCGACGAGGCGCTCTTTCCATCGGGTTTTTCTTGCCGAGAAGGTGGGGCGGGTGCCGGAGCTGGCGCAGGTGCTGGCCTGGGCTCAAGTTCCTTCGGCCGGTTAACCGCCGGTTCGCGTTCGCTGGGTAAATTCCGCTTCAAAATCATCACGGGCTGTTGAACCCGTCGAGAATAAACCACAGCACCAATGGCCAACAAAGCAACGCCCCCCAGCGCGAAGGCCCACCAGGGAAAGCCCCTATCAACCGGGGCAAAGGATCTGGGACTTACGGCAGCGGCGTTATCGCCAACTGCAGCGGCTTCTCGTTGAGCGGCTAACTGGGCCTCTAATGCTGCAATTTGCTGGTCTTTAAGTACCACCAAATCGCGTAAATTCCCCATCTGCTCAGACAGCGCCGTGAGCCTGTCCTGAATTTCTAAGAGTTCTCTTGAGTTTGGCCCCCCTTCCTGCTGAGCCAAATCGGTTTCCGTTCCGCTGGTGCTCGCCGCTGGCAATTCGGGCTTTTCTACCGGCGCCTCTGGATCTGCTGCCTTGTTATCCTCTGAACCTACGGCCAGGACCTCGTCGTCTCGGGTTTCATCGGAGTTCGAATAACCGTCATCCTCTGAGGCAAAGTCATCCTCAAAGTCATCAGCACTCAAGGGAGCGTCATCGGCATCATCGGCCACAACCCGCAATGAAGGCGTCCTGCGGATGCCGTTACGCCAGTCTTGATTGGCCTGATCAACAGCCGCTAACGCCTCGCTCTGGGAAGTTAAAATATCGCCTTCAGCGGGTAATTCCAGCACATACCCCGCCTTCAAACCGTTAATGTTTCCACCCAGAAACGCATCCGTGTTCATTTGCACGGTTGCTAACATTGTTTGCTCCACCGTGGCGCCATCAGGAACTGCTTCCAAAGCGATCTCCCAGAGCGTATCGGCATGTTGCACCAAATACCGACCACCAACACTAGGACCCTCTTGGGTATCACGATCGAAGTTTCTTTCAGGACTTGGTGCTGGCGACGTTGAACTGCCGGTTAACTGTGAAACTGTTGCATCCAAAGCCGCACGGTCTTGCTCTTCACTCGACTCCAAGGCACTAAAGCCCATAGTTTGCGCACTTTCTGGTGGCTGTATCGGCAAATCAACCAAGACGGTGTATTCACGCAATAGGCGTCCATCTGGCCATCGCGTCTCAACTAAAAAGTCTAAATAAGGCTCGAGTAAAGGCTTCGTCGTGGTTAGAAGAATGCGTCCCTCACTTTCCTCAATCACCACTTCAAATTTAATGTTAGTAAGAAAGTAAGCCCGTTCTACACCGAGGCGATCAAAGGCGTCCTGAGTCCCCAGTCGAACCCTGATGTCGTCAGCCGTCAGGTCTTGGACATCGAGGAGAGTCACCTCGGCAGCGAGTGGCTCGTTTAAGTAAGAATTGAGCGTAATATCGCCCAGCCCTAGCCCCCAAGAGAATACCGGTGCCAGTGCCGCCAGACCAACAACAGATTTCCACAATGCTAGTGCTCGAGTTGTGTCCTGCTTACCCATCAAATCTCTCAGCATTACTCACCAGACCCATAATCGGGGTCTTACTAACATACAATACCCGTTTTTTTACCATTTGATGTATCAACCTTGAAACTTTTTGCTGTGTCCACGGCTAAAGGTGGTCTTTTACCAGTAGCTCAGCAATCTGAATGCTATTTAAGGCTGCTCCTTTTCGAAGATTATCGGCAACAACCCAGAGATTCAGTCCGGTTGGATGGGATATATCCTCCCTAATCCTGCCCACGAATACCGCATTGCTGCCGGCTCCATCAGTCACAGCAGTGGGATAAGCACCATCTTCAGTGCCATCTACAAGCGTCACTCCCGGCGCCGCTGCCAATATTTCTCGGGTCTCATCGGCCGTTAATTTAGTCTTTGTCTCGATATGAACAGCTTCTGAATGTCCGAAGAACACGGGCACCCGAACGCAGGTTGGATTCACTGTAATGTTAGGGTCCTGCAAAATCTTCTGCGTCTCCCACACCATCTTCATCTCTTCTCGGGTGTATCCATTTTCCTCAAACGTATCGATGTGCGGCAGGGCGTTAAAGGCAATTTGCTTGGGATATACCTTGGTCTCAGCGGGCTGACCGTTTAATAACCGTGCTGTTTGTCCTGCGAGTTCTTCAATAGCCGATTTACCGGTACCGCTGACCGCTTGGTAGGTCGCAACGTTGATTCTAGAAATACCGGCGGCGTCATAAATAGGTTTAAGCGCCACCAACATCTGTATGGTGGAACAATTGGGATTAGCGATAATACCGGTCGATTGGTAGCCCGCTATTGCCTCAGGGTTCACTTCCGGAACGACGAGTGGTATCGCAGCTTCTCGGCGAAAATGTGAAGTATTGTCGATCACTACGCATCCCGAAGCTGAGGCCCGAGGTGCATGCTCTTTGGAAACACTACCCCCAGCTGAAAACAATGCGATAGCGACTTTTGAAAAATCAAATTCTGCAAGATTAGAGACCGTGATCGACTTACCCCTAAAGCGAAGGGTTTTACCTGCGGAGCGCTCCGACGCCAACGCATACAAATGACCTACTGGAAACTCTCTCTGCTCGAGAATCTCGATCATGGCCTCACCTACAGCCCCGGTCGCTCCCACAACGGCAACATCAATCATCTGACTCATTGTAAAATTCCTTCTCGGCCTTTCAAGGCACCCAGTACTGCCGAGCCCATAGCCTCGGTACCCATGACGACGTCGTCTTTAGCCGCGATATCCGCAGTCCTGCACCCTTGATCAAGCACGGCTGATACGGCGGCCTCTACCGCAACGGCCGCATCACCTGCATTGAGGGAATAGCGCAACAACATTGCCACCGATAATATCGTTGCCAGTGGATTAGCCCGATCCTGTCCAGCAATATCGGGAGCTGAGCCATGCACAGGTTCGTATAAGCCCGCCGCCTGCGCATTGAGCGATGCCGAGGGCAACATGCCAATTGACCCTGTTAGCATAGCCGCAGTGTCGGACAGAATATCCCCAAAAATATTGCCCGTGACTAAAACGTCGAACTGCTTGGGCTGACGCACAAGTTGCATCGCCGCGTTGTCGACGTAAATGTGTTCCAGGTCAATATCTGAAAAGCGCTCTGCCACACGGGTGACAACCTCTCGCCAAAGTTGGGTCACTTCAAGCACATTGGCTTTGTCGACGGAGGTTACCCTCCCGCCCCGCTTAGCCGCCAGCTCAAAAGCCAGCTGTGCTATCCGTTCAATTTCACTCTCGCGGTAAATGTAAGTGTTGTATCCCTCTCGCTCTCCATCCTCGAGCGTGCGAATACCGCGAGGTTCACCAAAGTAAATCCCCCCGGTGAGCTCCCTCACAATTAAAATATCAAGCCCGGCAACTAACTCGGGTTTTAGGCTAGAGGCATCAGCCAACTGGGGAAACAAAATGGCAGGGCGCAGGTTAGCGAACAGATCCAAATCTGCTCGAATTGCCAACAGACCACGTTCTGGGCGCTGTGCGGCGGGCAAACCATCCCATTGAGGTCCACCGACGGCCCCAAGTAGCAGTGCATCTGCAGCTCGCGCTTTTGCCTGAGTGCTCTCGGGATAGGCCTGCCCCTCACGTTCGATTGCGACGCCGCCTAAATTAGCTTCATCGAGCTCGATAGACAGCTGATATAGGTCTGCCACACGCTCCAGAACGCGACGAGCCTGAGCCACGACCTCGGGCCCGATGCCATCCCCGGGCAACAGCAATATGGAGTGACTCATTAGACCTCCAAAGTCTCAAATACCCAGGGGAAACGTGCTTGATGCTGGCGTTCAAAATCGCGAATAACGTTTGCCTGCTGCAGCGTAATTCCAATATCGTCCAAACCCTTGAGCAAGCAATTTCGACCAAAATCATCTGTTTCAAAGGGAATGGTTTCGCCATTAGGTATTTCAATTAGCTGTTGCTCGAGATCGATGACCAAACGAAATCCTTCGGTTTCGTACATTTGGGTAAATAGCTGATCAACCCGCTTGGTGTCTAGGGCTATGGGCAGCAATCCATTCTTGAAACAGTTGGAGCGGAAGATATCGGCAAAGCTTGGCGCGATAATGGCGCGAAAACCTGCCCCATCGAGCGCCCAAGGTGCATGCTCGCGACTCGAGCCACAGCCAAAATTCTCTCTGGCGAGCAAAATGCTTGCCCCTTGATAACGCGGGAAATTGAGCGGAAATTCCTCATTCAAAGGACGCCCGCTGCAGTCTGAGTCGGGCTGACCTTCATCTAGGTACCGTAACTCATCAAATAGGTTGGGACCAAACCCGGTCCTACGAATTGATTTGAGAAACTGTTTGGGAATGATCAGATCAGTATCGACATTGGCACGATCCATCGGTGCCACTAGACCGTCAAGTCGCTGGAATACTTTCATAATCCACCCTCCATGACATCACGGACATCGGTAAAATGCCCTGCCACCGCCGCAGCCGCCGCCATGGCGGGACTGACAAGATGGGTGCGTCCACCAAACCCCTGTCGCCCCTCAAAATTACGATTTGAGGTACTCGCACATCGCTGACCCGGTTCTAGCTTGTCAGCATTCATTGCAAGACACATAGAACACCCGGGCTCACGCCACTCCATACCCGCATCTTTAAAGACCTGATCAAGCCCCTCTGCCTCGGCCTGCTGTTTTACCAAGCCAGAGCCGGGCACAACTAAAGCCTGGGTGATGTTGGCTGCAACTCGCTTACCCTTAAGTACCGCAGCGGCCGCTCGCATATCTTCGATACGTGAATTAGTACAGGAGCCTATGAAAATAACGTCCGGTCTTATATCGGTAATCGACATTCCCGGTTCTAGCCCCATGTAAGTCAACGCACGCTCAAGTCCTTGGCGAGCAGTATCTGTCGCCATGTCTTCAAGCCTGGGCACCCGTCCAGAGACGGCGGCAACCATTTCTGGGGAGGTTCCCCATGTCACTTGAGGCTGAATCTTCGCCGCATCGAGGAGCACCTCCCGATCAAAGACTGCGTCAGCGTCACTGTGCAGTGTGCGCCAGTAGGCTTCTGCCTGCTCCCACTGAGAATCTCGGGGCGCGAAGGGTGTTTGTGCTACGTATTGCAGGGTACGCTCATCGACAGCAACCAGCCCTGCTCGAGCCCCGGCTTCAATCGCCATGTTGCATAGAGTCATACGCCCCTCCATCGTGAGGTCGCGAATAGCCGAGCCAGCGAACTCTATGGCAGAACCCGTTCCCCCTGCGGTGCCAATTTCACCAACGATAGCTAAAGCAATATCTTTTCCTGTCACGCCGGCCGGCAACACGCCCTCGACGGTAACACGGAGGTTTTTCATTTTTCGCTGGATGAGGCACCCAGTAGCCATCACATGCTCGACTTCAGACGTACCAATACCATGAGCCAAAGCAGCCATAGCCCCATGGGTTGAGGTATGGGAATCACCGCAAACAATCGTCATTCCAGGTAAGGTCGCACCCTGCTCAGGTCCCATGACATGAACAATACCCTGACGTATATCATTCAATGGAATTTCTGGAATCTGATATTCCGCGCAGTTGTCGTCAAGGGTCTGCAGTTGAATACGGGACACCTGATCTGCAACGCCCGCCAGCCCCTGAGCCCGCTCATTGGCTTTGGTAGACACATTGTGGTCTGGCACGGCAATGTTGGCACTTATTCGCCAGGGCTGGCGTCCTGCGAGCCTAAGCCCTTCAAAAGCCTGGGGCGATGTAACCTCGTGCAGTAGCTGACGGTCTATGTAAATTAACGCGGTTCCATCATCACGGGCCTCGACCAAATGACTTTCCCACAGTTTGTCATATAAGGTTTTGCCCATAAGTCCGCTCCAGGATCAACAGTTTCTGCGACGCACCTTCGTCTCAGGAAGGCAATAATTTCAAGGGGTATGCCATCTTTGCTCAAGGGTCCAGTAACCCCCGCCACATAACACCATAGGGCAGGTACAAAGCTTCAGAAATTTTGGCGAGCAAAGTATAACACCACAGGGGGAAATTTAGGACTGAAATGTACAGTTCAGGAGCTTCATACTTGCACTGACTAATCCTTTCAATCGACCCATACAAACCTCAGATGCAAGCTAACCGGTGTTTCTAACCACATCGTGGGGGTGGAATTACAAAGTTAGCCTAGGCCGCGTTAAACCTCCGGGCTGCGCTGGATATTTGAGCCCTCAGGCAAATCCAAAGCCGCGATGATTTATGAGCGTGACCACGGATTCTTGGAGCGGTGCTGGAAACGCCAACAGTGATGAATGTCTTTACGACGGTTAAAGTCTTCGGGGATAGTCTGACGAGTAATATCTTTTGTGCAATAACGCTGCTGTAAATCCTCTGCAAGCTCAAAACGGCGGTGATTATTTGAAAAATAAAGCGTGCCACCCGGGCTGAGCACTGACATCGCGGCATCAACCAGTCTAATTTGGTCCCGGATGATGTCCAGGGTACCGTCAGTAGCCTTCGAATTAGAGAATGACGGCGGGTCAAGGAGGATTAAGTCGAATTTTCGATCACAGGCCTCGAGCCAGGTCATACAGTCAGCCCGAAGCACGCGATGTTGACGCTCTGAAAGCCCGTTCAACGCTAAATTATCCGTCAGCCACTTTAGATAGGTGTTGGATAGGTCAACACTTGTCGATGTTGCCGCCCCACCGAGCGCAGCGTGAATGGTCGCGGCGCCGGTATAGCAAAAAAGATTCAAAAAATGTTTTCCTGCGGCCTCTTCGCCCAAGGTCAGCCGCAGCGGTCGGTGGTCAAGAAACAAACCGGTATCGAGGTAATCGTTTAGGTTGACCAGAAGTCGAGCGGGTCCCTCACGAACCGTTATTCGCTCTCCTTTTTGATCCAGCTTGTTGTATTGATCTGTGCCGCGCTGACGCTGACGTCGCTTGGCTGCAATCGGTTTATCCTCTGGCCACTGCAGCACCGCGCGTACAGCCGATAGCGCCTCTTGAAACCGGTTTTCCGCAGCTTTTTCATCAATTGTTTTCGGGGGCGCATATTCAGCAACATGGGGGTGTCCCTCGTAAACATCGATGGCCACTGCGTACTCAGGCATATCGGCATCATACAATCGGTAGCACGACGTATTGCTGGACTTCAGCCATGATTTCAAACGGCGCTTATTTTTCACCAGTCGGTTGGCCAGCATAGTGGCTCCCTCGGAAAGCGGCTCTGGCGGCACTTCGGCCTCAGCAAGGCTGGGGGTTTGTGACATTTCGTCGGCGGGATTTGACGCGAGTCGGTTGTTCGGACTGAGATCGAAGAGCAAAAGTTGAATATCAATTGAACCATTATTGAATGCGTACTGTCTGTGGCTGCGAAGGCCAACCGCGCGCCCCAACTCATTGTGGGCCGTCAGGATACCGGCTTGCCAGCCCTGGAATTCTCGATGTATCACCTGCCCCAGCTCCCGATAAAGTAACCGCATCGTCGATAGCTGCCCCAAACGCTCCCCCCAGGGCGGATTACAAACAATAAGGCCCTCAGGCATTGATCGATGGGTTGGTCTTGTTAGCGTATTGAGCGCCTTTGGACGCACTCTAATCAGATCATCGAGACCCAGCGCGGCTATGCTCACCTCAGCACGCCTCACCGCGCGAATATCGCCATCGTAACCGCGCAACTCCACCCCATCGGGTGCCGATCTCACCCGACTCCTGCCATCAGCTTCGATGGTTTGCCACTGAGTTGGACTATGACCGAGCCAACCCTCAAAGCCCCAGCGTTTGCGATCGAGTCCGGCCGGTCGTGCTGTTGCCATCATGGCGCCCTCTATTAAAAAGGTTCCTGAACCGCACATGGGGTCGATCAGAGGTTGACCCGCTTCGAGCAACGCCGGCCAGCCACTTCGAATCAATACCGCAGCGGCGAGGTTTTCCTTAAGTGGCGCTTTCCCAGGCTCGGTGCGATAGCCACGTTGGTGTAAACTCGTCCCCGACAAATCAATTCCGACGCTGACACGGCCTCGATGCAGCCTGACATGAATACGTAAGTCGGGAGCCCGAGTATCAACACTGGGGCGACTCAAGCCGCGACTCCGAAATACATCGACGATCGCATCTTTACAACGCTGAGCACCAAACTGTGTATTTCGTATATCTTCTGAGCGTCCAGAAAAATCGATGGCCAGGGTGCTACTGGGAGCCAAATGGTCACACCACGGTAAGTTCGCTATGCCATCGTATAAATCATCCGCACGACTGGCTGCGAATTCACTGAGCTGTAAAATAATGCGATTGGCTAAGCGGCTGTGAAGGCACGCGCGATATCCGACTCCAAGCCCGCCATTGAAGGTGACTCCAGCCACCGTCTCACGAACATCAAGGCCGCCCAAGTCACTGATCTCTGGAACTAGTAGGCTTCCCAGCCCCTTGGGACTTGTTGCAAGAAAACGATACTGGGTCACAAAGCGCCCTGCTCTATCACAATAATTTGCCCAAGAATGCGCCGCCATTGAGAATACTGCTCATCTAAGGTGCCCCCAAGGCGCACCACATTCTCGCCTACCTCTAGCACAGTAGGGGCGGTTTCGTTATCGAAACCGGTGGCCAGCTCGAACAAATCCTGCTCCTGTATGCGTACAGAGCGATAGGCAGAATAGACTTGCTGCATCGCGGCAAAACTGCCCTGCTTCGCTTTCAGTTCTCGACCCGAAGCTCGCTCGGTATACGCCTCAAGATACTCAGCCTGCTCAAAACTTGAGCGGCGCCATAAGCGATAAGTGGGGCCTAGTTCCTCTCTCAAATCGACATACTGCTCATCGACAGTGTCAATAAAAAGTGCCTCCTGATTACGTATTCGCGCTATGCGAGCCATCATTGGGTCTGAGTCAGCAGGCAAACGATTGGGTTGCAGGAAGCCATTCTCCTCCGATAAATATGCCGAAAAAGCCTCAGGGGCCAACTCCTGGGCATAACGCAAATCGGCGACCCCCATCAGTCTCGCCATATCTGTAGAGGCTAAATCTTCGGCGGCAACGCGCAACCGATTGGCAATCGCGACGAACAGAGGCCTAAAGGGCTCCGTGGTGGTATCAAGGTATTCCACTGCGGAAGCTTGACTGTGAAAGCGTGCATCGAGCCACACCCGATTTGTGGCATCCACGGCCTTAATGTCGACCACGAAATCTCTACCATCCGAGTGAATGATGACGCCTGACAAGGTAAGCGCAGCGAAGTGGCTAGCCCCGGGTAAAACCCTCACTGCACCCCACTGTCCCGATTCCGTCAGAATATCGCGCAAGTACGCAGCAGCTAGGCGCGTTTCCACTGAGCGCAGTTTATCACGGGCATCTTGTGCATCCGGGTTGCGAAGCCCCTCCTCAAAAACAACAACGCCGACTTCCAATGGCAGAGGTTCACTCTCAAGTTGTAACTCGGCTTTTGCAACCGGTGGCGGCCAATCAGCCGCGCCTGAAACATCTGCAGCTGTATAAACCGGCAGCCCCGTCGTGGACTCTCGCGGACTACTGCAGCTCATTCCAACAATGCTCAGGAGCAAAGTTAATATCGCTAAGCTCGGTGACGCATTCATCAGTTGGGCTTCTCTGTGGTGCAAACCGTCCCTTTACTGAGGGTCTGCGTACAACGATAGCCTGCCTTTGACGGATCAAATCGAGAGAAGACGCGATTGACAATAAAGGGCTCGCGCACAGTAGGAGAATAAACCGCCGTTTGAAGCACCAGTGAATCAGCCAGAGCAGAGCGCGTTAAACGATGCCGGATCGAAAGTCCGTCAGGCAATGTAATGTCAAAAAACAACTGATGCCCATCCCACCCGCAGCGCTCCTCACCAAAGGGTGTTTGCGTAATCGTGGGCGGTGGTCGATCGGTAACGCAAATCAAGGCAAAACTATTTTCGCGTTTGACTCTTACGGTATTGTCCGTCTGGATCACCTCTAGTAACTCCGGAGCGGTAATGATTTCAGCCATTTCCGCCAGCGCTAGTAGCTCTCGACCCGATGACATTGGAGCACCCGAATAACTCTGCCCTCGCTCGGCGGCTCTGGCCCGGCGTTCCGCCTCTTGCTGTAACTGCCTAATAATAGTGTTAAACCGACGCTGTATATTATCACTACGGGCGTAATCCACCTCCCAATTCCCAGTCATATCTATGGGATCAGCAGGCGCATAGCGGGCTGGCTTTGGTCCATCGGTCTGGCAACCGATCAAAAGGAGCATCACCGCAAAGAACAGAGGTTTTCTCATGGGGCGCAGTGTAGCCTACCCTCAGCGCCAACATTCACAGCGCACCTCGACTGTTGCAACTTCAATGGAACGACTCGGGTCATAAAAACCTTCAACAATTTCCGACGAAAACCTGAGATAAAACCGTGCCGATGAGCAAATCTGTACTCAGCTCAAATAAAACGCGCGATTTATTTGCCCCGCCAGCACGCCTACTTTTACCGAATCTTTCCTCACGCTAAGCCTGTAATTCCACACGAGGCTACTGACCCGCAACCAGCGCTGCTGCGCCACGAGTTCGCAAAAGCACCACTGGGCGTACACCGGCACCGGCTAATCTGGACGTGCCGTACCCCAGATATTAAAACCCGCGACTCGCGGCGTGCCGGGCAAATACATTTGATCAACATTGTCCAAACGAAAACCATTACCACCGATAAGCTCGACAATATTGCGATTCAGGTTACAGCCGCCGAACAACCGCTTCCAAATAGGATTAACCCGAGCCTGCCAGCGCGCCACGTCGGCATCTGGCGCTTTACCATGCTCACAAAACACAAGCTTGCCGGAGGGACGTAGAACACGACGTGCCTCTTTTACCGCAGCTTCCGGGTCTGGAATCGTGCACAAGGCAAAGGTCAGCAGCACGGTATCGAAGCTTGCATCCTCGGCAGGGATGTCCTCAGCGGAGCCGGCCTTGAACTCTACCTCAAAAGGTACCGCACGTACTCGAGGCTTGGCCAGTCGCCAAGATTCTTCGCAGGGATCAACACCGACAACACGTTCCACTTGACGATGATCATAGTGCGGCAAATTGTGACCCGCTCCCAAACCAATTTCCAAAATACGTCCCTGAGCCTGAGGAACCACTTTCTGACGCTGACGAATGATAGGCTTTGTGCCGCAGGCGCATGTCACTAACCGAGGTACAATGTAGCGGCTATACAACCCCATCAGGACAGAACCTCACTCAAAAAATCATCCAAAGCGCGATAGGCGCGACGGCTGGCTGTGGGACTGTAAACGGTGCCAAAATCGGGATCATTAGCCTCAGGGTTGGTAAACGCATGCAGAGTTTGCCCGTAAGCATGCAACTGCCAATCACAGCCCGTGGCCGTCATCTCAGTGGTAAAAGCTAGCATTTGTTCTGGCAAAACCATGGGGTCGTCGTAGCCATGCAGCACTAAAACCTTAGCCCGGATGTCGGGGTCCGACACGTTATCGGCGGGCAGCAATAACCCGTGCAGCGAAACGACGCCCGCTATGTCTTGCCTGGTACGAGCTAGATCGAGCACACAGAGGCCGCCAAAACAAAATCCAATAGCCGCGACAGCCTCATCCGCCGCCTCAGGCTGGATCCGGATTGCATCGACCGCCGCACCAATTCGCGCTTGTAATAACGCGCGATCTGACATCATAGGCGTCATTAAAGCCGTACACTCGGCCTTATCTGCTCCCACCGCCCCGCCACCGTACATATCCACAGCCAAACCGACGTAACCCAGCCCAGCGAGTCGCAGTGCTTGCTCACGTTCAAAATCAGTGCAACCAGCCCAAGTTGGCGCAACCAGCACGGCGGGCCTGGGACCCAGCGTGTCGTCCCACGCCATCGTACTGTGAAAAATGACTCCCGAGGACTCATAGGTCAACTCACGCGTCTGTACTGTCATAGCTTGCTGCTCCTAAAACATTCATAAAAGTATCGTTTTCAACCCAGGTCAATACGCACTCATAGATCCAATCGCGCCTAAAGTATACCTATGACGCTCACCATTGAAAGAATGTGGCAGCCTGATGAACTCGGTCTAACAAACTACGATTGAGGATATGCCAAGGGGTCTATGACACGCATTTCAGTCTCAATCCACTCCTCGACCCTGCCGATCAATTCCAGTGGGGACTCCCCAGGCAAAGCGTTAATAGGCTCACCAATAGAGACGTCGATAACTCCGGGAACAAAACGCCAACTCTTCCTAGGCCAACAACGACCTGACGACACCGCTATGGGAATAATTTTTGCACCAGTAGCTAGCGCCAACCGCGCTGCCCCGTTTTTATAATCGCCTTGTTGGCCCCGTCGCGTGCGCGTGCCCTCGGGAAACATAATGACCCACTTGCCCTTATCCATCAGCTTGACGCCTAAGTCTGCAACCTTAGCCCAAGCCTCACTTCGGGCGCTTCGATCTATATGCACCATGTCGAGTCTAGCCATAGCCCAGCCAAAAAAGGGGATTAATAAAAGCTCGCGCTTAAACACATAGGCCAGTGGATGTGGGGTCATGCTGGGAATGAAAAATGTTTCCCAAGTAGACTGATGTTTGGGACATAAAATGATGCGCTGGTTATCGTCAACCTCAGGCAAGTGCTCCAAGCCCACCACTCGATATTTAACGCCACCAATCCAGCGAACGGCAAAAATTGCCCATGACAGGTAGGGCTGCGCAAACCACCACCACAAGCGCTCTGCGTTCACAAAAAGTGAAAAAACCAGCAACAATGTGCCCACAGGGATAACGGAGAGTGCGATCCATAAAAATGTCAGCAGGGATCTAATTCCCCTCATACCTGCATCACCCCTTTGACCGCTTCACCTGCGGATCGATTCTTTCTCGAGAAGACGGCATTTAAACAGAAAAAACGGTATCACGGGCAACGATTAACATAGCTATCGAATGAACTCTGCAAAGGGGATCGCTATACTGCACTCCCATGAAGCGCAAATTCTATAATCAGACG
The DNA here is from genome assembly GCA_938091995.1 of uncultured Luminiphilus sp. GTDB lineage: Bacteria > Pseudomonadota > Gammaproteobacteria > Pseudomonadales > Halieaceae > Luminiphilus. The sequence goes on from CALKNZ010000043.1 coordinate 32,240, forward strand.
GCTGACAAAGCCGATTTACGCAACGACCTAGATCGAGACATCGAGTCCTTTCTGGCTGGGGGCGGACAAATCGTGAATGTTCAGGCCGGCGAGACAGCACTCGAGTCACGGGCGGCCCCACTGCGCACACCTATTTTTAATGAACCCAGAATATCACGGACGCCTCTTGATGATGTCGTTGCCACTTTGGATGAACGCCGCAAAACCCAGTTGAAAGGTGCGGCCAAGCCAAAACGGCCTCGCAAGACACAGCCTCGAAAGCGCGTGATATACGACGATTTTGGTGAAGCGGTGCGAACAGTTTGGTCTGATGAGTGAAACGTCGGTGAACTATTAACCAGCGGTCATCGTACTTTTACTAACTTTCCAACAGATCCCGGGCGATCATGATTACACTCCATGAAGAGATCACGGTGCAGCGGACCCTGAAAGACTGCTTCCGCTACGTCGCCGATTTCAGAACCGTTGCTGAATGGGATGCAACTGCCCTTGATGCCAAGAAATGTACACCCGGCCCCATAGGGCTGGGGTCCCGCTTTATCGTGCACTGCGCGGTCGGACCTACAAAAGTTAGGCTAGCCTATGAGATCGTCGAATACTCCCCTTGGGCATCGATTGTTTTAGTCGGGAAGAGTCGATTTTTTGAGGTGCGGGACGTGATCAGTTTTACAGAAACAGAATCACAGACGCATATCAGCTATACCGCAGAATTCTCCTACCGCTGGGGCCTGAGTAATTTCGAGCACCAGTTAGAGTCAGGAATGCGTGCCATGGGCAGCGAGAGTCTGCGCGGCCTGAAGGACGCCCTCGACAACTCCGCTTCTGCACCCGGGCTGTCGGACTGTACCGCCCGAGCCGATCGTTGGGTTGCCCCAGGTGTTGCCATGTTTTCAAAATGGGGATACCGCCGCAGCATTTCTCAGAGGCAACCAAACTCACACTTTCTCGATGGCCGGCACGTTGTTTTAACAGGAGCCAACAGCGGCTTGGGACTCGCCACAGGTATTGCTCTGGCAGAGGCAGGTGCAGATTTAACGCTTGTCATAAGGAACCCAGAAAAACGCGAAGAACTGCTGCAGACCCTTAAATCAGAGACGGGCAGATCTGACATTACCATTGAGATTGCAGATCTCTCATTAATGGCCGACGTGAGAGCGCTTTCGGAGCGATTACTGGCCAAAGGCACACCCATCGACGTTTTGATCAACAACGCGGGTGCCCTATTCAACGATTATCGCGTGACCCGTGAAGGCTTAGAGCAAAGCTTCGCCCTCTTGCTTGCTAGCCCCTCGTTGTTAACACACACCTTACGACCTCTACTGACAGGGCACAGCACACCCGCTCGAGTCATTAATGTTGTCTCGGGAGGCATGTATACCGAAAAGCTGGTCTGTGAGCGTCTTATTATGACGCCTTCCAACTATCACGGCGCTCAGGCCTATGCACGAGCCAAGCGTGCATTAACCGTATTAAGTGAGTTATGGGCACAGCAATGGCGCACGGATGGCATCATCGTTAACGCGATGCATCCGGGCTGGGCCGACACCCCTGGGGTGGCGTCAGCGTTACCCACCTTTCGCAGCATCACCAAGCGAATTCTACGCACTGCTGATGAGGGCGCGGATACCATCATTTGGCTTGCAAGAGCCTCAGAGGCTGGCGCTATTTCAGGAAAGCTGTTCCTCGATAGAGAGCCTCGTACACCGTACCTATTGGCTAAAACGAGGGAATCTACCGCCCAGCGAGCCCAGCTTGAAGCATTCATAAGCGCACAGATTGATGCTGCATCCATGGCATAAGTGGCTTTTCCTCTGGCCTGCGATTTACCGGTTAGGTAACAAGCTAAATAAAAGCCCTCCAAATTGATCTTCACGGCCTCACTGCCATCGCTAACACTGGTCTGAGCCCGCATCTGCAGATAAGCTGGTCGAACCTATAAACTCCTGAGAGTTACCTATGGCATCACCTATTACTCCCTTCGAGCCTAACATTGACGATAAGGCCATTGCTGACCTCAAGGAGCGCTTAAGGTTGGCTCGCTTTCCCGACGAGGAAACCGTAGAAGACTGGAGCCAAGGTGTGCCCTTGGCCTATGTCAGAGAACTGACCGATTACTGGTCATCTCAGTACGACATGAGCCGAGTCTCGACGGCGCTCAACTGCTGGCCAAATTTTAAGACTGATATTGAGGGGCTAGATATTCACTTTATTTATCAGCGATCTCCCCACACTGAAGCGACCCCATTACTGCTTACCCACGGTTGGCCAGGTTCAGTTCTGGAATTTCGGCATGTCATTGATCGACTGAGCAATCCCACGCAATATGGTGGCAGCCCAGCAAACGCGTTTCATGTGGTGGTACCTGCACTGCCTGGCTATGGCTTTTCAGCGAAACCCAGAGCTCCAGGAACCAGCGTGCAGAAGATCGCTGATCTATGGATCGCCCTCATGAAGCGCTTAGGCCACGAAACCTTCCTTGCTCACGGCGGTGATTGGGGCTCCTTGGTCACCCAAGCTATAGCTTTGGCACCCAACACGCCCTGCGCCGGCATACACATTACGCTGCCCGTGGTTGCTCCTGACCCTGAAACCCTTGAATCGCTGCTACCCGAGGAGGTTCGTGCTCTCGAAGCCTTCAACTTCTATCAAGACTGGGACTCGGGCTACTCTAAGCAACAGAGTACTCGTCCGCAGACCCTTGGCTACGGTCTCGCAGACTCACCCACAGGACAGATGGCTTGGATAATCGAAAAATATGCCCAGTGGTGTGATTGCGAGGTCAATGGTTCAAGACACCCTGAAAATGCCATCAATCGAGACGAGCTTTTAGATACCGTTATGATTTACTGGCTGACTAACTCCGGGGCAAGCTCGGCCCGTCTTTACTGGGAAAGCTTCAATAACCCTGATATGTCAGAGGTTGAGCTATCCACGGCAATATCCCTCTTCCCCACGGAAATTTTTCGTTCAAGTGAACGCTGGGCTCGCAAGAAATTTATCAACCTGCATTATTTCAATGATCAAATAGCTAAGGGTGGACATTTTTCTGCACTTGAGGTCCCCGAAGTACTGGCGCAGGAATTATGGCAGTGGCGCGAAAGCCTGCGCACATTAGAGATCTTAAATTAATGGAAAAGCGCTACACCTCACCCTTTGTTACCGAAGATATTGATGAGAATCATAGATTGTATTGGAAGGCCCGTCGCCAAGTTGCTGATGCGGTTAACGCATTGATCGAGGCCGCAACTACCAGCGATGTCGATCCATTGGCGGCCGACACTATTGCTCAGAGTATTGACGCCATTACAGAGCAGCTCAAAGGTTACCGAAACCTGAGCGGCGTAGTTGCCCACGCTAAAGCCTACGGCAGTTACCCCGTGGCCAATCACGAAATGCTGTGTGTCGGTGGCGCTAGCCATCCTATGTCACCAGGTTTGCGCCATTGGTTTGATGGGGAAAAAGTTTACGGTTCAGTCACCTTTAATTGGTCTTATGAGGGCCCGCCCAACCATGTACACGGCGGCTGGGTGGCTGCGATATTGGATCACTTTATGGGCATGGCTCAAGTCCGTGCTGGCAATGCGGGTATGACTGGGGGGCTGGATATTCGTTACCGCCGCCCCACCCCTCTTAACTGTGAGTTAGACCTTATTGCAAATCTCACACCGCTGTCGGAGCGAAAGATGCAAGTCGAAGCTGAACTCAGCCACAAAGGTCAGGTTACGGCTTCAGCGAGCGCGGTATTCGTCAAACCTCGCAACCCGATTTTCACAGAGAGCATAGGCACGGTGCCCATCTGATCGACCTTATGCCTTACCAGCTCAGGCGCATACCTCCCTCTATGCCAATCGTCTCGGGCTCGCCATAAAACGACATCATCCACAGATTGGCCACGGGAAGATCACCTACGCGATACCGTTCGTCTGTGAGATTTTTACCGTATAGACGCACCCACCAGCGTCCGTCACGCGCTGTATAAGTGGCCGAAGCATTGACCAATGTTCTCTCGTCGGTGAGGCCGTTATCGGACCCCGGGACTGAGGTGTAGGCATAGACGGCCTCGTCCTCGTAGTTCACATTCAATGCCAAATCGAGATAACCCCCAGCGAGTGGCAAGTTATAAAGAAAATCGAGGTTCCAGGTAGTCTCGGGCGCCCGGGCGACGGGACTTCCTGTTAAATCGGCGTCGATCGTCCCATCAAAATTGGTATCTGCCTCAAAAGACTTAAACTCAGCATCCAGCATCCCAAGACTTCCCATGACAGTGAAGTTGTCGGTTAATAGCCAGGCGGCCTCTAACTCTAAACCAGTGACTTCAATCTCAGCGGCGTTGAAGTAACGAGTCTCTTGAAACTCACTTTCATCGATTCCATCACCGTCACGGTCTGCCGTAATTCGGGCCAGCAGTTGCTGCTGAGAATCATCGTAGGTGACATAAAACCCCGTTAAATTCAGGCGCAGCCGGTTATCGAGGAACTCCGAACGCAGTCCCAGCTCAAAGGAGTCTGCAATCTCTGGATCCGTCGGGCGCGCCTGTCTAGGTTCAATGGGGTTGCCACTGGTGCCCGTCTGATCGTTATAACCACCACTCTTAAAGCCCCGAGCATAGGTGGCATAAGTGTAAAGGTCATCGGTGGCCTGGTAGCCCAAATTCAAACGCCAGGTAGGCTCGCTCCAGCTTTGTTCATCCTGCACCACCCCGACAGGGTATTTGGTGAAATCTGCCGCCGCAATGGGCTCTCCAAGAACCTGCCAGGTCAATGACGGATCGAACCCTCCATTCAGTGCTTGGACGAACACTTGATTTCGCCCTGTCCACTTTTTCTTCTCATGGGTATAGCGTATGCCTGCGCCCAGAGTAAATTTTTCAGTTAGATCAAAAGTCCCATCCAAATACAACGCTTCTGCGGAGGCATCCTGACCGTTGGAGAGGATCTGTGGGTTGTTGTTAAAGTAAAAGGGATCGCCAAAAGCCAAGCCTGAAGGGATCGTCATATCCACAAAGCCCAGCACCTGTGCCACGGTGAATGCCGTTTCGTCTTGCTGGTAAAAGACCCCGCCCACCCAATTGAAGGCTCCGTCTAGATCCGACGCAATACGCAGCTCTAACTGAGTCGTTTCACGGACATCCTGTCGATTGGCATCAAACAATGACACCGGACCAACCTCACCAGTGTAGGTGCTGGGAAGCTGAGAGTCAGTCTCTCTGTAACCGGCAAAAGCACTCACCTTGTAATCGCTATTGAGGTCCCAGTCGACGTTTAAATAATACCCATCGACGTCGATTTGATGGCCTGCCTCCATGTTCAAAAGAACGTCATTGCGGTTGGTTATCGCTGCATTATCGAGGGGGTCACCAGCATCACGAGTAAAGCCCAGAGTATTCCAGAGATAGTCAGTGTCAGTTGGCGTATTGTTATAGGATGGCGGAGCATCACTATCGTCACGCACCATTTCGTACGCGAGGTTAATGTCTAGCGCATCCGTGGGCTGCCAACGCAGCTTAAATCGGCCACTAAATACATCATCACCACCTACATCGGCACCATCCCCCTGCCCTGTGGCGCCGGCCAGTGGAAAACCTACGCCAAAATCTGTGACGGGGCCGTATACCGCACTGTTCGAGTACCAGCCGTCTGATTTCATGTAAACACCGGCCGCTCTTAACGCCATGTTTTCGCCCAAGGCAAGGTTAAGAATCCCTTGGCCCTCATAGCGACCGTACTGTGCCACCTGTCCTCGTACATCTAAGAAATTTTGATCCAGTTCAGGGCGACTCGTTTTAACGTTAATAGCTCCCCCAGTTGTGTTTTTACCAAAAAGTGTACCTTGGGGGCCTCGAAGAATTTCAACGCTGGCGATATCGAGCATCTCGATATTAGCCGTTTGAATATGTGGAATAACGAAGTCATCAACGATTACCCCCACTTGATTTTCGTAGTAGAGAATAATTCCGTTCTGACCCACACCGCGAATCGCAAAGTTTGCAGAATTGAAACCGGGTTGCTTGCCCGCCACTACATTGGGCGCATATTTGGCAACGTCCAGCAAATCTCGAGGTACAGCCCTTTGTATCTGCTCTGCGCTAACTTGAGTCACCGCAATTGGGGTTGACTGAATATCCGTCTCGGCTCGACGGGTGGCCGTCACCAAGACTTCTTCAAGCCTCGCCTCCTCTTGCCCAGAGGCTGGCACGGCAACGCTCAGTAACGCGGAAGCCACAGCCACAGCCAGTGGTGTGAGAGGCAAGGCGCTATCGCCGCAGGAGCTTGTCAATGTTTTCATATCGCAGTGGCCTCTTTATCGTTTTTTTAACTGCCTTACATAGAGTATTCATGTTAGTTCAGAAAAAAACAAACTTCTCCGAGCGGTATACGCCACGAGAAACGAGTACCCCGCAACGCCAATTAACAATAACCAACCTTCGCCATATTCGAGTCCTAAGAATTGAGACCTTAGAATTAGCAAAAAGCAGGCTTAATCTTTCAAGTAATTATTAACTGTGGCCTCGAGAGGTGTCATAGCAGCGGTTAAGACCCCGATTTTTCGCCCAGTTAAGGTTGATTAATAAGATCAAACTACTACCACCCGAGCCAACAAGTGAATCGATCAACAGCCGACAAGAATATTCTGTATTGATCGCAGATAATTGGTAAGTTAGCGCATTGGCATCCTGTGATGCCGCCACGGCGGCAAAGTCGGGGGTTGAAGTGAGGTTGCGCAGCCAACGTTGTACTGACTGTCACCTAAGGCGAAGCTGCCGATCGATTGAATACGGATGAAAACACAGCGTCATTGAGGTCAACTATGAGCAGAATAAGTTTCGTCCCCACCGACGAATGGCCCAAGACATTACGCGACTTTGCTCAAGCCGACGCCGCCAGCAATATCGAATTGGGGATCACGCGGATGCTGGCCCATGCGCCAGGGGCGGCCATGGGCCCTCTTCAGTTTGGGGCCGCTCTGGGGACTAATAGAACCCTGCCAGAACGACTCATCGAACTGATGCGTTTGCGAATAGCGTTCCACAATCAATGCCGCAGCTGCATGGCCATTCGCTACTCATCCGCCGAAGGCAGTTTCGACGAGACCACCGCTTGTGCTTTGGAGCGCCCCGAAATACCCAGCAACCTGTCGAAACCTGAACAGCTTGCAATTGAGCTAGGCGACCGATTTGCAACGGACCATCTCACCATCGATGGTGAATTTTTTGACCGGCTCAAAGTGTCTTTCAGCGAACCTGAAATTATGGAACTTCTTATGCACTGCGCGCTTTATGTCGGTATGGGGCGGTTGGCTGCCGTAGTAGATATGACCGAAGACCTCCCCAATGGCTTTGCAAAACCCTTTGGTGAAAACGTTAAGCTATCTGCTGATAAACCCATCTCCGTTGCATGAGTTCACCTATGAACAACTGGCCCACTTTTTTCATCATCCTCGTCGCACTTACGAACTGCTGGTCAAATTATGCTGCGGGAGAAACTGCCGACTGGCCACTACCGGGTGGACAGGCTGGGGGCGGACATTTCAGCCCGGCAACGGGTATAACTCCAAAAAATGTGAATAAACTCGCGATAGCGTGGGCTCACCGGTCCGGAGATTATCAAGAAGGCGCCAACTTTCGTGATGGGTTGGAGTCTGGCCTCGCACTGCAATCTTCCTGGCAAGCGACGCCAATTCTGGTCGGTGACAATCTCGTTATTTGTACACCGTTCAATCGCATCATTGCCGTGAGTGCCGCAACGGGCGAGCAAAAATGGAGTTACACCCCCGACATTAATCTCGATGATTACGCAATGCCTCGCTGCAGGGGCGTCACCCAATGGCAGCATCCCGACAATAATAGCCCGACAGAAACCTGCAGCACCATCGTTATAGCGCCACTCATGAATGCCAAGGTAGTCGGCCTTGATGCTCGCACAGGGGAGCGCTGCAACTTTGGCACTGTGACTGAGATTAATTTGCGCGAAGGTTTACGACCCCATACTCCGGGTGACTACACGTTAAATACCCCTCCCGCAATTTTGGGCAACTTAATGATCACCGGCGCGTCGGTCGCAGATAATATTTCAACCGACGTCCCCAGCGGGGTCGTTCGAGCCTATAGCTTATTAACCGGCGAGCTCAGTTGGGACTGGGATCCGGTAGCCCCCAGAGCGGGGTCCGCAGATCAAAATACGGGCGAAGCTGACGGTAATCTGGATACAAAAAGCCAACTTCCTGATACTACCTTGACAGCGGTCGCACAGAATCAAGGTGGGCCATACCAACCGGGAACCAGCAATGTCTGGTCCTACATCTCGGTGGACGAAGCGCTTAATCGCGTCTATGTACCCACGGGCAATACATCACCCGATTACTACGGAGGTCACAGAAATGGCTCTGATTTTTATTCGAGCTCGGTTGTCGCCCTAGAAGGTCATACCGGTAAAGTGATCTGGCATTACCAGACGGTTCGCCACGATATCTGGGATTTCGACGTACCATCCCAACCCACTCTATTTGATGTCGCAACTGAAACTGGTGTGGTTCACGGCTTAGCCCAAACAACGAAACAGGGTTATGTATTTCTGCTGGATCGAGTCACCGGCGAGCCCTTATTTCCTGTCATAGATCAGCCGACACCCCAGGGTACCGTGCCCGGAGACTACACGGCCGCCACGCAACCAGTTCCCACCAAGCCGCGGTCATTACTGGACCTCCCCGGGGATCAAGACGAGGTATGGGGGCTCACTTTCTGGGACCGCAAGGCCTGCGCCAAGGTATTGGAAAACATACGCTATGAAGGTCCTTTCACGCCAACCTCTTTGGAGGGCTCCTTGCACATGCCCAGCGCTTTTGGCGGGCAAAATTGGGGAGGGCCGGCATTGGATCCCCAGCGAAATATTCTCGTGGTGAACACCCAGCATGTGGGTACGATCGTGCAATTACTGCCGCGGGAAGCATGCGCTCCCGGTGCCGGCCCTGAGCCCATCGCTCATGGCCCGTTTCTACAGGAACCTTCGGAAGGAACACCTTATTGCGACCGTCGCTGGCTGGGCTTTGTCTCGCCGCTAGGTGCCCCCTGCTCACCACCACCCTGGGGAACCCTTGCCGGCATCAACCTGACCACCGGTGAAGTGCAATGGCAGGTCCCGCTGGGCACCTCTCGAGACATGGCACCCTTCCCGTTTTGGTATATCAAAGGCGCCCCCAATATAGGAGGGCCCGTGACGACCGCTTCTGGACTCACCTTCATTGCCGCTACAACCGATCGGTATGTGCGGGCTTTTGCCACCGAAACGGGCGATGAGCTGTGGAAGGGACGTTTACCCACAACCGCCCATGGATTACCTATCACCTATCAATTAGCAGATGGCGAACAGTATGTTGTGGTTGCCGCAGGGGGACATGCCGCTTTGGGAACCCCTCCGGGTGACCATTTAATCGCTTTCAAGCTCAAGCCTTAAAAGGAAAAGAACGTGACCCGAAAAGGAATCAGCACCACTGAACACGGCGACATTCTAGCAGACACCACAACGATGGAGTGGCTTGATGTGGGGGGAGGAACTCACTTTCAAGTATTGCGGCTGTGTGAACAAACGGGCCAGTGGGCCTTGTATGTACACATGGCCCCCGGGGCTCGCTTTCAAGCACACCGTCATGAAGGCACAGGTCAATTTTTTGTCACCAAAGGAGAACTTATCTACGATGCCGGCCGTGCCAGACCGGGCACCTACGGATTCGAACCGATTTTTGCTACCCACGTCGACGCGCACTGTGTTGAAGAAACCGAAATGCTGTTTTTAGGCGAAGGTGCCGTGACCTATTTTAAAGAAGACGGCAGCATTGACTACGTTTTCAATGCTCGCTCACTAGCAGACGCGTTAACCCAGCAGGTGAAACAAACATAGCGCAGGAGCAACTGCCCCAGTCAATTCTGTATGAAGTCCGCTAACGCCTTAAGCAGCTGAGCCCCCTGCGCGCCGTTGACCCAGCGGTGATCGCATCCCAGGGTAATATCGAGGCATTCCTTGGGTTCAAGGGTTTGCGTCTCTGCATTCCATACAGCCTGTATTTGAAGCATACCAACAGATAGCACCATGACTTGCGGCGGCGTCACCATGGCCGTGAAGGCAGTCACTTCGTACATACCCAAATTACTGATAGTAATCGCTGCAGGCTGCTGATCGACGGCCGTTAGGCGACCTTGGCGGGCCCTATCCACTATCTCAGCAACTCGCTGCCCCAGCTGTGCAATCGACTCATTAGGCGCATCATCAATTACAGGAGCCGATACAGCCCCATCCGTGCGGGAAACGGCCAAGGCAACATTGAACCCCGGCACCGGACGAACGGCATCACCTTGAAGCTGAATGTTTAATTCAGGATGGCGAGCCAATGCAGCGCGCAAACCCTGAATCAACATCAGCGTAATCACGCTGCTTAAATTAGGGTTGTCACGTTTCACTGCGGCTATCGCACTGGCCACATCAAGACGCCGCTGAATATGAAAAAGTGGCACTGAATTCTGAGCATCAACCAGAGTTTTAGCGATGCGATTTTGAGTTGCTGACAGTGTCTGAGCACTGTTCCCTGAATCAGTTTTAGTACTCGCGATAGCTCGATCAATATCTTCTTTCAAAATACGTCCATCATGACCCGTACCGGTAACGTCTGCGGTGGAAAGCCCGGCCTTTTCAAGCTTGCGGCTGAGAGCAGGACTGATTTTTGCGGTTGGGGATGCGTTACCCTGAGCGGTTGCGAGGTCGCTCGAAGCACTCGTCTCTGGCTCTGCAGTCAGTATTTCAGCCGTGGTTTGCGCGGCGATAAAAGCCTCAAGCTCGGCGGGTTCAAAGTTTGCCAGGGCAAGCACCCCAATAAGGGTTCCCACCGGTAATTCTTCCCCCTCTGGCACAAGAATCTTTGCCAAAGACCCAGAGACTCGCGCCTCAAAGCTATTGACGATTTTATCAGTTTCAATATCGACGAGCTCTGCTCCAGCGGCAATCTGCTCGCCTTCCTCGTAACGCCAGGCGACAATTCTGCCATGGGTCATCTCGATGCCCCATTTCGGAATGGTCACCGCTTCAAATTGTTTACTCACTCACTAACCCCTCGGTGACTTCGGCGGGCGACAGGCCAAAAACTAATAAAACGTTCCCGGGCATACGACTGCCAAACTGATATCCTGAATTCACCAATAAGTGTCCATTGGCGACAACCGGACCGTCAGATTCGATAGACCCACCGCGACCCAGTTCTCCCGATACGGTTTCAAACTCCGCCAAGGAATTGTATTTCCAGCGAACCTCACCAGATGCGGCATCATAGACACGCAACAGACCATCAAAACCTCCCGCAAATATAAGGTCATTGGAGCTTGTCGCAGCGGCGGATAGACCCGGATCGCAAGCTGGTTTCTTATTTTCTGGACACTCGTCCAGTGCCGGTGTGTACCAAAGAACCGACCCCGTTAAGGGGTCCAGAGCATGTAGTCCCGGAAACCCCGGGTCGTTAGGAAGACCTGGAAAATAGGTATCTGCGATGGGAACAAACAAAGTATCCGCGTTGGCGGTCATGCCCCAGTGCACACCCCCAGCGTAACCCCCTCGACCGAGTTTTTTATGCCAAGTAATTTTCCCTGCCGCATTGGGGTCGAGAGCATAGACATCACCGCTTTTTTGTCCCACCAGCAGCAAATCTCCCGTCGGGCCTTGCCAGAGAATGGTCGCAGCGCCAATATCCAAATCAGGACCATTCTCCTCGGGGCAATTGCCTCCGCCACCAATGAAGCAGGCCATATTCCAAGCATCCCCAGCCATGAGTTGCTGTGACCAAACAATATCTCCGTCGCTTAGGCGCATAGCAACGACAGCATCACTCGTCTTCACCGCTGGAGACGTATAACCCTCTCCCGTACCGACATAGAGCAGCCCACGCTGTGCATCAATGGTGGGTGAATTCCAAACGGGCGCACCCGCAGGTGCCATTCGCTTCGCGCCCGCCGGATTGATTTCACCTGTCTCATGGGGTGTTGTCTGGATCACAAAACTGTTCCACAAGAGGGTGCCATCATCGGCGTCTAGGGCGGCAACGCTACCGCGGAAGGTGCAGCAGGGGTAGCCAGGGTCAGCCGCAGTTGCCCATTCAGATGATGAGATGGGCACATAGAGTCGCCCCTCATAATATTTGACCGATCCTGTGATCGTGGCGTCAGTATGGGTCGACACAGACTTGTTCCAGACAGGTAATCCAGTTCGTGCGGAAACCGCATGGACTCGCGCTTTGAAATCACCAAAAAAAAGCACGGTATCCGATGGGTGGCCCATATCAGCCACCGTTAGGCCATTGCGAACTTCCGCGCCCGCTTCGTACTGCCAATGGGCGCAGCCGCTATTTAGATCCAACGCATAAACAGTGCCCTGCTGCGAGCCTACAAATACCGTATTGCCATGAACTAGGGGTTGGGAGCGTGCCCGTGTAGCGCCAGGATAAGCAAAGGCCCATTTTAGTGCTAACTGGTCTAAGGTATTTGGGCTAATGCCCGCTGCTTCAGTGTCTTGAAAGCGCTGGTTTTTAATACCCCCACCCCAACCATTCCACTGCGGGTTCTTATTTGCGAGAACTGGCGTAATCTCATTACCGCATGCCTTAACCTCATGGGCGACCGAATCGACAGTCTCGCTAAGATACTGAGCAATTTGAACACGCTCTTGTGGAGACAAATGCGCCGCTTGCTGACGCATGACCCCTTCTGAAAGTGCGGTGACAATACTCGCGGTAGACATCATGTTGAAACTAATAGCATGAGGTGCCTTAGGAACTGAACCGTTGTGGCAGTGCAGGCAATTGTTTTGGAACAGGGTGGCACCCGATGTCACCTCTTGGTGTGACTCGTTAGTCGCTGACTCAGTCTCAATTATCGCGACAGCCAAACTCGCGGAAGCAAAACTGCACAGAGCAGTGCCCACCAACCACGCCATCAGTGTTTTCATTCCCGGGACCCCTTTATCAAAACCCAATTTTTATTGTTAGTACGCCAGCGCCTTCTTTGCCGCGCGGACAATGTCGGCAACGCTCGGCACATAGTCTTTTTCCAAGCAAGGTGTTGCCGGAACTGGAGTATGAGGCGCCGTCACGCGTTGCACCGGCGCATCGAGGTAGTCAAAACCAAACTCGGCCACCATACCGGAAATTTCGCTCGCCATACTGCACAGCGGGTTGGATTCATCCACCACAACCAAGCGTCCAGTTTTCGAAACACTGGCAAGAATCGACTCTTCATCTAGAGGCGACAGCGTACGTGGATCGATAACTTCGGCACTTATACCCTCAGCGGCCAATTCAGCCGCGGCCTGCTCAGCCAATACAGCCATTCGAGATAATCCACACAGGGTAATATCCGTTCCTTCGACAACGGTACGGGCTTTGCCAAAAGGAATGACGTAATCACCCTCAGGCACGTCACACTCGCTTAAATAAAGCGCTTTGTGCTCACAGAAAACAACGGGATCATCCTGCCTGATGGCTTCAGCAAGCAACCCCTTGGCGTCCGCCGCGTTGGAGGGAGTTACCACTTTAATGCCCGGTATTGCAGCGAGCATAGAGTACAAAATTTGCGAATGCTGTGGCCCCGTGCCTTCGCCCGCGCCAATCATCGTTCTAATCACCAATGGTGTTCGGGCCTGTCCACCAAACATGTAACGAAATTTGGCAATTTGATTGAGTAATTGATCGAGACAGACGCCTAAAAAGTCGATGAACATCAGCTCAGCTACGGGACGTAATCCGGTTAGCGCCGCCCCTCCCGCAGCTCCCACGATGGCACTCTCTGTAATGGGCGTATCAATGACCCGAGCCACACCAAACTTCTCTGTGAGGCCCGCAGTAACACCGTAAACTCCGCCCTGACCGCTGGCCACGTCCTCCCCCATAATCACCACGCGATTGTCCCGTGCCATTTCCTCGTGGAGAGTCAGGTTGATCGCTTCGCGCATAGACATCTTCATTGCATTGCCCTCCCCTCGTAGTTCACATAAACATCGGTATAGAGCTTTTCAGGGGTTGGATCTGCTGCGGCTAACGCCAGCTCAACGGTACGGTCAAGTTCAGCAAAGATAGCGGCGTCTACTTCCGCAACTGTCTTCACGTCCAGTGATGCCGTACGTGGATCCGCTAAAAAGTGTGGCAGGGGATCTCCAGCCTCGCGCTGGGCACGCAGTTCAGCCTCGTCACGATAGGCCTGAGGATCCCCCTCAAAATGACCATAATAACGCGCAGACACCGCCTCTATCGCCGTGGGGCCACCGCCGTTGCGACCTCGCTCAATAGCTTCACGACAGGCCGCATGAACAGCAAAAAAATCAGAACCATCCACCACCACTGAAGGCATGCCAAAAGCTCCCGCCCGTTCAGCAATGCGCCCCTCTGGCTTAGGATTACGGGTAAATTCCGCATAAAAATTATTTTCATACATAAATATCATAGGCAGCTGTAGTACTACTGCCAAGTTCAAAGCCTCGGCAACTGTCCCTTGGTCAGAAGCACCGTCGCCAATAAATGCCATGGAAACGCCTCCCGTCTGAAGGGTTTTTGCCGTCAATGCCGCTCCAGCCGCAATCGGTGGACCCCCACCCACAATAGCGTTGGCACCCAGCATGCCTTTGGTCATATCGGCAATATGCATCGAGCCGCCTTTGCCATTGCACAAGCCATCTTGTTTACAAGCTAGCTCTAACATCATCCCCTCGAGCTCGCAGCCTTTGGCAATACAGTGCCCATGGCCTCGGTGAGTGCTCGCGATGTAATCATCGTTGGTCATATCGAGGCAAGCACCCACAGCGATAGCCTCTTGATTACGGTACATATGAATAAACCCTGGCAACTTGCCCTGCTGATATTCAGATCGTATCCGTTCTTCAAATTCACGAATGGTCTTCATCAATCGATAGGCGCGGGTCAGTTCGTTAAGGCTATAGTCCATGACTAATCCTCATCTCAATCAAAGGAAAAAAAAGGGGCCTGCAAGGCCCCTTTAACCATACCTATTGTTTAAAAATTGTAACCAATTTGAACGCCGTACTCACGAGGGGCGCCGTGACGGGTAAAGTTCCAAAGTGTTGCAACCGGGTTAGCCGCGACACGATAGGTCTCATTACCGAGGTTTTTACCGTAAACAGACACCTCAACACCACCGTTAGGCCCTGTGTAAGTGATGTAGCCATTGACCAAAGTTCGCTCTTCCATCTGGGTATTGGCTTTCTGCACAATGACAGGAGAACCGCTCGCATCTGCACCTTGGAAGTTCGCAGGGAACGGACTCGTCTCCGCATCGTCCTGATAGTGCATGTTCAAGTTATACGTCACGGTTGCACCATTACGTAGGTCTTGAAAGAACGTTGCACCCAACGCGTAGGTCAACTCTGGTGAAAATGGCACCCGCAGGCCCGACAAATCAGGATTGATGGCATCGCCTGCCGGCAAGCCAAGATCCGCCGGGTTGATGCCGGGCCTGTAGTCGTCATACTCATGATCGAGGTAGCCCATCATGCCGTCGAGACGGAAGTTATCAGTTACGGCCCATTGAAATTCTGCCTCAACACCCCTTGCCGTGGAGGTGCCCTCGTTAACCGAGACCGTTTCCTGGAAGGTATTACCCGCAGCGTCCTTAATTGTCACCACAGTGTCACGCTGCAAGTTTTCATACTCGGTATTAAACGCCGCCAGATTCAAGCGCAGCGTTCCATCGAGTAAATCAGACTTCAAACCAACCTCAAAGTTCTCGTTTTCTTCACTTTCATACGGTGAGCACGAAAACTCAGAGCCGCAGGTTTCAGAGAAACCACCAGCGACAAAGCCCGTCGCAAAGCTAGCATAAGCCATGATTTCATCGGTAAACCGATAATCTGCCACCAATCGGTAGGTCACTTTGTCAAACGTCTTCGAGTTTTTCTGAACGTTACCAAACGCAGATTCTGGTAGGGGGTTGGTGTAAGGCCCCTGATACTGATCAAGATCAATAATATTACTCACGGGGTTATCCGCAGTGCCCAAGTTAAATCGCTGAAAGTCTTTCTTGTCTTCGGTGTAACGTACACCGGCACTAATAGTCAGCTGCTCAGTGACATCGAAAGAGCCGTCAACATAGGCTGCCCACGCAGTACGATCCTGCGTGGTCTCCTGCACTTCGTAACGATTATCGTAAAAATTAGTCGCCGCGAGCGGGCCAAAGAAGCCTAAGTTGCCGAACACGATGAACTCAACGTCATCACGGTAAGCGGCTACGCCACCGACCCAGTTAAAGGGTCCGTCGAACTGACTGGCCAAGCGAAATTCCTGCTGGAATTGCTCACGTTTGGTATTTCGGCTCGCGTCATAGAGTGACGTATACGCCTCGCCGGTATAGGTGCTTGCCAAAATCTCATCTTGATCGCGCATACCCGTAATCGACTTCAGCTGATAGTCACCCAAAGTGAACGACTGATTTAGGTAGATACCTGAGGCCTCAACTTGGTGGCCACCACTCATGTTGATAATTGCGTTCTGAGTATACGACTGTCCCGTGTTGAAAGGGCTATCCACTCCGGCGTCTTCAATGCCAGGGAAGCCAATAACAGGCCAAACATAACCTTCATTTCCAGGAGTCTCGTTAGCGGTCGCCACGGTTTCCGATTGATCGTCTAAGTATTCAAAAATCAAATCAGCTTCATACCAATCTGATGGCTCCCAGCGAAACTTAAGTTTGCCGGCGAGAACATCTTTACCACCAATATCGGAGCCATCGCCTGTTGTTGGATAGGTGCTTTTTATTTCGGCCGTACTGGGATTCCCAGGCGTTGGGAACAAACCATCACTACAAACAAAACAGGTGAACGTGCCGCCCATGGGTTTGGTGTTGGAATAATAGCCATCCGAATAATCCCGAATCACCGATATGCGCGCTGCCAAGGTGTCGGTCAAGGGCACGTTGAGTGCGAATTTAAATTTATTCAGGTCACTATCATTACTCGCATAGCGGCCAAAATTGACTTCGACATTACCCGCAACTTCGCCACCGACTTCGGGCTTTACTGTGGTGAAGGCGATAGCGCCTGCTGTCGTATTTTTGCCAAACAGCGTGCCTTGGGGCCCACGGAAAATCTCGACTTGCTCAATATCAAAGACTTCAATGAACTGCGACTGCACGTGGTTAAAGGCGAAGTCATCAACGGTTATACCCACTGATGGATCTTTAGTCACCAAAATCGAAATAAAGCCCGTGCCCCTCATACCACCTGCGATAGCATTGAAGCCATTTTGGGGCGTTAGGGTGACATTGGGCGCAAATTGGGCTAACTCAGTCACTGAGTTTTGAAAAGTTTTACTCAGCTGCTCAGCGGTGATGGTGCTTACAGCGATAGGCAAATCTTGCTGACTGATGTCCCGCTTTGTTCCCGTGACAACGATTTCCTCAAGAGCTGCACCTCCCTCATCTTGAGCTAGAGTTACCGAGCTTGCGACTAGAGTCGCTACGGCTGTCGCGAGGGCAGAACGCACGAACGTACGGTTGCGCTTAACTGGATTGGGATTATCCATAGTGTTCTCCTGATGATGATGATTATTTTTTTATTTCGAACCCGTAATTTTTTTGGCTGGATCATGTGCAAGTCTATTACTT
Source organism: uncultured Luminiphilus sp. (assembly GCA_938091995.1). GTDB lineage: Bacteria > Pseudomonadota > Gammaproteobacteria > Pseudomonadales > Halieaceae > Luminiphilus. The sequence goes on from CALKNZ010000043.1 coordinate 49,878, forward strand.
GCTTGTGTATAACAAGGATACTATAGCCTCGCTATAGCGGACGCAATAGCCAATCAGCACAGTCGCCATACAATATCGATGGAGAGGACTTAATGATCGAAAACGACAAGATAACTGCGATCCGGGACCAGCTGGAGGCATGCCAGGCGTCAGGCATTGTATTGACTGAAGTAGACAACGTTGGCTACGCCAGCGGCTTTACGTCGGTCATGGACGGCTGGAACCTCATAGAGCCTATTGCCGGGGTATTTGTACCGGCAAACCCCAACATTCCCGTGACGCTTTTTTTACCGGAAGCTAGCCTCATTTCCCTGGTGGTTGCACAGCGCGAGGGTCAAGAAATTGTGTATGAGCGACTTCGCACCTACGACATGCTCAATTTTTGTGAAACGGCCCGAGCGCAAGATGCGCATTTGTCGTTACCTGTCGACCTCGTTAATCAGCTATCGGTAATCACCCAAGAGGTTGAAGGTCCCTGCGCCCCGACAATTCTAGAAGCCATTGGAGCGTGTCTTCAGTCTTATGCATTAGATAACACGACCGTACTTTTCGATGATCTGCGTGTTGCCAACCGGTTGCAACGTCGCCATGAGCAGGTTTGGGAGGATGGTCTCGATGTGATTTTAGCTTGTCGCTCCATAAAACATGCCGATGAGATCGCATTGCTTAAGGAGAGTGGCCGAATCGCAGATAACATTCTCAAATATACCGTGTCACAACTTGGTATCGGGGTCCGCTGGAGTGACGTCGAAAAATCTGTTGCCAAGTTTATGATTGATCAGCATGTTGATCCGCTTCCCGGCAGCCCCCTGCTTTTTGGCGGCAGCTATGACTTGGTCTTTCGGCCCGACCTATTTCGCACCTACTTTGATCGGCCATTTGAGGGCGGTGAAATCACCATATTGGAAACCCAAGGGCGCTACCGGAGCTACTGGATTGATATCAATCGGACCGCTCATATCGGCAGAGCCTCACAAGCCTACAAAGACCAGCATGCTTGCGTACAAGAAATTTTTGAGACCCTAAGCAAAAGGCTAAAGGTCGGCTGCAACTCGGCGGAAATCACTCGCATAGATAATATTAAGGCGGCGCAACGACTTGCTGCGCCTGAAAAGCTTTTAGTGGTTGTACACTCGGTTGGCAGAGCACCCTTAGAAAGCCCTGTCGCTTTTCCCGGCACTGGTCTACACGCCGCCAAACAAGGCTTTCAAATAAAGAATGGCATGGTCATTAGCATCGACTGCCTTTACTTCGGGAGTAAATTGGGTCCCTCCCATATGGAAAATGTATTCCTGGTCACAGCAGACGGCAGCGAGTCTCTGTATCACTACCCCCTAGACCTCATAGAAATTATTTGATGCAAAGAATCCGCGCAATTGTCGCTATTGCGCGGTGTAACCACCATCGACCAACATTTCAGAACCGGTCATAAAGCGCGATAGGTCCGACGCCAAAAATACGATGGCATCTGCAATATCGTCCCCTTGAGCCATATCTCCGATAGGGTGCGCCGCTCGAATCGCCGCCCTTGCTTCCGCCGGACTGGGTGCGAAGCCCGCTTCACCCAACTCAGTCAAGCATTGCGCAGCGAAGGCTGTATCGACAGTCCCGGGATGGATGGAGTTAATCCGTAACTGCAAGCCTAAAGCACCAAACTCCACCGCCGCAGCTTTTGTAAACATGCGTACAGCTCCCTTGGTTGCGGAGTAGGCGCTCTGAAATGCAACGCCCACATTGCCACAAATCGACGACATATTAACAATCGAACTGCGCACACCGGACGTTTGCCCTGCAGTATGAAGATCATCGAGAAAACACTGGGTCCCCAAAAACATTCCCGTGCTATTGACGCGAAATAAACGGTCCCAATCAGCCAAGGTGGTATCAGCCACGCTCTTAACGACGTCAATTCCTGCATTATTCACCAGAACTGACAGTGGACCCCAGTGATCGAGAACCTGCTGCCTTGCCCGCTGCCAACTATCAGGATCACCCACATCTAGAGCGGTTGCCATAGCTACACCACCTTTTGCGCGGATAGTATTTACAATGTCATTCAACCCTGCCTCATTGACATCAGTGACCATAACTTTCGCCCCATGCATGGCCAAGGCTTCAGCAGTGGCAGAACCTATGCCACCGGCACCGCCTGTGACTAGGGCCACACGTGCGCTGCCATCTTTAAATTCCAGTAATTGACTCATTATTAGCTGTTCCCTATTGCTAGCTACTGACTATTTAAACTTGCTTGATGTCGTATCCTTGCCGCGGAAAGTGAATATGTCGCTTTGGCAGGTCATCTCCCTCGAGTCTGACGGTGGTCAGCCGGTCACCCTGCCCCACTAAAATACCCCTGACTCCACCCCGTTCTGCCCCTACCGCTGACACCTTCACCGGCGTATCCCACCAGCCTTCAAGATAACTACTACGCCCTCGAGCACCGGGCAAACTGCTAACGTCTGCAGGTGGCTGCAGCAAGGCCGCTCTTGCTGTTTCATAATCTGAGACCAGCCGCTCTCCCGAACCCAGATGATCCATTTGATCTGCCCAGTGAGTCAGAGCCTCTAGGTTAGTCAGCTCATTGGCAACCTGAGGCAAACCATTTCGAACAAACCAAAGAATTCCCCAGCAATGTACATCTCCCAAGCTGCACTCACCCCCGTTTAAATAGCTTCGACCATCACTGAGGTGGGCATTCAACTGCCGCGATAACTGAATAATACGATCAGTCAGCAGATCTTGAACGTCAGGGAGTGCCTCAAAATCAAGATGCGGAAATACGGCCGCCCGATCATTGTAAAAATGTTCATCCCAATCGGCGGCATAAAGTGCAACCGCTGATTTCAAAACCGAATCAAACAGGCTATCGGCCCACAGCCCCATAGCATCACTCAGTAACTTTGAGGCGTCGGTCAGCTGTTGGGTCTCTGGGAAGAAGTGGTCAAGTGCATCGGCTATTGCAACGGTATCAATAAATACGTCACTGCCTAACTGAAGAACCGGCGTCCCCCGATAACCACCGGTTATGGCTTCCAGGTCAGGCTTGGGAGCTGTCATCGGCATTTCCACTGAGTGCCATTTGATTTGTTTAACACCCAGAATTTTTTGGGCCTTCTGAGAGAAAGGCGACGCATCGTAATGATGAAGAATGGGGTTGGGCATGGGCTCTCCGATTTATTCGCTAGGGTTTGTGGCGTTTGCCCTTTGATTAAGCAAAATTCCATAGTCTTCCGGAGGAATTTCTCGGGTGGGATAAGACCTCCATGCTGCGGCCACAGCTGAGCGCGACTGCATCGCTTGATACCAATCGGCCAAGGCTGGGAATTCGCTAACACGCTGACCTTGCCAATCAGCGTGGACCAACCAAGGCCATACGGCCATATCGGCGACTGAATAACTACCGCATAACCAGGGTGACTGTGACAGCCGTTCATTTAATACACCGTATAGTCGATGGCTCTCATCGGTGTACCGTCGAATGGCGTAGGGCACATGCTCCGGCGCGAATTTGCGAAAATGATGCGCTTGTCCTGCGATAGGCCCTAGCGCCGACATTTGCCAATAAAGCCACTGCTTACACTGCCAACGCTCATGGTCATTAGCACCCATAAATCTGTCGAAACGCTCGGCTAAGAACTCCAAAATAGCGCCCGATTCAAACAAGACCTCACCAATACTTGACTCAAGTACGGGAACTTTACAATTTGGATTCATCGCCGCAAATTCTGACGTCAGCTGATCACCAGCTGCAAGATCAACGTAGCGCCCCTCCCAATCCAGCTCAAGCTCCTTAAGCAGGATGATCACCTTGAGAGAATTGGGCGATGGGTAATAGTGCAGCACATAGGATGCAGCAGGCTGTTCCGAATGATTTTCCTTAGCGGTCAATGGACATTTTCCGCCGCGCCGTGTCATAGCCGCGTGGCAGCTTGGTACCAGATGGGCGAACTGTACGCTCTATCTTGAATGAACTCTGGGGCTTTAGCTGGTCGTTCGACACCGAAGAAATCCGCATCGCGAGTTGTCCAACGCTTGCGCGGCACTTCAACAACACGTGCGTAATACACCGCATCTTCAGCCGCATTAAAAGTGGGGTCCATCCAAACAGCCCGCAAAGATGCACTACCGTCAACCTCTTCAGTACCGGCGAGTGCCACATCATAAACGCGCTCTTTTGGCTCACCCCCTTCATCTATCCAAGCCTTCACCATTTGCAGCGCATGCAGATCGGGACCATCGGGCTCTTTCATCGCCATTAAGATAAATCGAGGCGCTGCAGACGCCAGAGAATCAGCGTCTAGCTTTGTCAAAGTGCCACCCATCGGCACCCCCCGCTGATAGCCAACGGAAGAGAGCGGCACAGACTTTAGATCTTGCTCGTTGAAGTCCCAGCCGCCAAAAACCCGCAGCTGAATTCGAGAGCCTGTGGTCGCGTAAACCTCCTTGCGTTGCATGGCATCAAACAAACTCTCCCGAGTATTTTCCTTGGCCCAAACCCCGGTAAGGCCAGAAGCACTCAATCGCCAGTTCTCGTTGAGGACTTGCGCCATCTTAGTGAACATGCGTTCTGCTGAGGGCTCTGTGGAACGGAATTTCCCGAAGAAATTATCCTCCGCCACGGCGCTGTAGCCGGTATGTGAATCTGTCGCACCTATCATCCCAAACTGATATGGATTAGCTCCCAGGTTCTGACGGTATGCCAACCCCTGTGCCAACGCGGGCCGCGCGTACTCTTGAGCAAACATCCAGTCAGCTTTGTCGGCAGTGAGCGCAATGTTCCCCTCATCCCAGCGCTCAAAGTCTGCATAGCGGTCCTCTGGGGATAGAAAAGGATGGGTTTCAGAGTCGCCCTTTACCTGAGTCACCTCCAGAAGTGGTTCCCAGCGGGCTCTGGCTTGTGCATATTCTCGAGTCAGCGGCTCGCCGGCCAATGTGGCTGGGGCAAACATACGGCCATTACTGACATTAGAATTGTGAGGAATGGCAAGCACTAGGCCTTCGGTCACCGATTCGTAATAAGCCATGGCCTTCCACAGATCTTCTGGATCGTTACTGTCCTGAGAGGAAAATGGAACAAGCTGGTCGGCATGACCCTGTCCCTCGCGATAAAGAACCACTCGGTGCAGGTTGTCTCCAGAGATCGTAGAAGTCCATTCATAAGCTGGAAATGCCGTGAACAAGTGCGGCTGATTGTGACGATCCGCCGCCGCAACAGCCGCCTGCCAAGCCGCAGAGACGACCGCGGGAGGTGTCTTATTTTCCGGCGTCGGATTTTGAAAAGCGTCGGAGAATGCCATGGTAAGCTCGCCCATACGGTCGCTACGCAGCAGAGCCAGCCAGTCTTTGCCTAGCGCCCAATCCTTTAGTCGCGAGTCTTCGGCATCTAGCAGTCGATAAACAGAGAGATATTCCGCATGGTCACTGATCGCGAGAAAATCGTGACGGTACCGCGGTCGAACTGACATGCCGTTACCCGCCTGCACCACTTCCCCCCTGGCAAAGCGGTAGGCCGTTTCCGGGGTTATCCGCGAGCCCATGGTGTAGGCATCGGCTGAATTGCTAGTGTGCAGGTGTAAATCACCCCAATAGAGCTGGGTTCGATCAGAATCTGGATTAGGCGAGTAACTTTCACTGGCAGCTACCGCGAGCGTCAATACTCCCGCACTCAACGTCAATCCCGTCTGTAAACCTCTGACGCAAAGTTTGAACGGGAGGGTCCTGTGTCGCACACCGGCCAATAACTTCACGGCTGTTTAATGCCTAAGCGCTTCTCAAGCTCAACGTGAAAGTGGCGTAGGCGCTGCTCCTGTTCACCCCAAAGTTGACCCTGAAAAGCCCTGCTATTCATGCCCTCTTGAACAGAGGGTAAAAACGCCGCATCTTGTCCGAGCACCAGACCCAGCCCGGGATCCTCATCTTTGAGATAAGTTTCCGTGGGCGCTCGGTCACGCCCCGTCACATCGGTATGTTCAGGCAGCCCCATCCATGCCGGTGGGCAATAGTTAGGATCGTCCACGGGAAACATCAGGGTCATTGTGTCGTACCAAAATTTTTGTGGGTCAGTATCGTGGGGTAAAAAGCGCATCAGAAAGATGGCTTCGGGATGACAACCAATCTGTACGTTGGGAAAGATCCCCGTCGCCCAGCTATCGGACAGTTGTCCGTCGGTAAAACGTTCATAACCCAGTTGTAAACGCTGAGAGCGAGCTCGCTTACCTTGCTGAATGGCAGCACGAACCTCCAAGGCAGTTCCTGTGAAAGACTCGGGGTCAACCCCAGCCTCCCGCAGCATAAACTGCAAGCCCTCGTTGACGGTTACCTGATCGGGAAAGCGGGGGCTAGGTTGACCTAGAGGCACAATCATACGACTGGCGCCCTTGGGATAGAGATCATACTGAACGTTCATATCACTCATGACGCCCCGAGTCTCCGGATGAACGGCGTGCAGGTGGTAGCTCTCATAAAACGCCTCAACGCCTACCTTCCAGTTTGAGCACCATTCACTGCGGACGTGTCGAACAACCTTCATTTGATCAATCTGATAATTTTCTAAATATCCTTCAGGTAGTCCAATTTCGTGATTAACAGGCGCGGCGTCTTCGTCCATGTTGATAAAGATCAGGCCTGCGTGAACTTCACACCGTGCACGCTTGAGGCTGGGACGGTGACTCACCACCTCAGGCTTAAACGTTTCCTCATCGGTAATACTGCGCAGCGCACCGCCGTTGGTGAAACTCCAACTGTGAAACGGACACACAAACACCTTACGATTACCGCGTTCCTCAGACAACAGACGCGAGCCGCGATGTGGACAAACGTTATAAAAAGCGACCACGCCTTCAGAGGTATTCGAAATAATGAATGACTCATGCCGGATGCGGAATAAAAAATAATCACCCGTATTGGGCACATCGCTAACAACCCCTGCGAGCAGCCAGCTGCGAGTCCACATATCGTCCCATTCTCGGGCCATGTACTCCTGAGAAAAATAGCCGCTTTTGTCGTGGACCGCGGTGCCATTGTCAATATCAGGTTGTTTAGCCTCCAAGCAATCGACGGGGGCGTCTGGGTTGATGACCGCCGTTGGTATCAATTTACTATTCACACGCGTCTCCTCATTTGGGGTAGGCATTTATCAACTTTTCGATGCAGGTATAAAAACGGGCCTGATATCGGCGCCTCCCACCGTCCTAAACGTCAGCGTTACGGCCATACCACTGATCACTTGATTGGGGTCCACATCAACGACATGACTCATCATTGTCACGCCCTCCTCCAACTCGATAAGAGCCACGATGTAAGGTGCCGCAAAGTCGGCTGAGACCCCTCTTCGAACCACACTAAAGCTCGCCACCTGTCCTCGACCCGATGCCACCTTCCAGTGAACATGCTCACTGCCACAAAGCTTACAGACAACCCTTGGATAAAACTGATAGGCACCGCAATCACCACATTGTTGAATGCGTAACTGTCCTTCGGCGACACCGTCAAAAAAAACCTGATTGAGCTGATCAACCCCAGCCATCTTTTGACCTCATCAATTTTCTCTTCCCAGGATCACGGTCGCGTGACTGGACATAATGCCGCCCTGAGCGTGCAACAATGTATGTTCAAGATGCGCCAACTGTCGCTCATTAGCCGCTCCTCGGTACTGACGAACGGCCTCGGTCAGTCCAAATATGGCGCCTGGATTACCCGGATGACAATGGGACAGCATACCGCCGTGGGTATTCACTGGCAGCGTCCCGCCAGGCTGTGTCACACCACTAGCTAAAAATTCACCGCCCGCGCCTTTATCACAAAAACCAAGGTCTTCGAGCTGTATCAACAAGGCCGGCGAAAAACAGTCATAAAGCTGTGCCAGCTGAATGTCAGCCGGCTCAATGCCCGCCTGCTCGAAAGCGGCCTTACCGGAATCCGCAGCGGCAGACTGGGTGAGATCGGTTGCCTGACTGATGTGCTCGTAATGATGCCCCTCACCGTAGCCCTTGAGCACAATAGGAGCATGAGGTAGGTCACGTGCTCGTTCAAGGGTCGTCAGCACTACCGCCGCGCCACCATCAGAGACAATCGAACAATCAAGTAATTTTAAGGGGTCGGCAATGGGTTTGGAGGCAAGAACGTCATCAACAGTCACCCGCTCGCGATACTGTGCCGTCGGGTTTTGGTGTGCCCAAGCTCGGGATGACACCATGGCCTCGGCAAATTGTGCTTCAGTGGTGCCAAAGGCATCCATGTGCGCACGGGCTATTAACGCATAGTAGGCTGGTACCGTCGGTCCGTAGGGCTGCTCAAATTGTGGATGCCCGGAGCTGGACTGTACCGCCATCGCCCGGTCGCGTGTCATAAAACTCCGCATGCTGTCTGCCATGGACACCACCACCGTCGTGGCGAGCCCCGTTTGGATAGCTGCCGCGGCATAGCGCAAAGCGGTATAAGTTGTACCGCCCCCTGTACCAACGCTTAAACAATGTCCCGGAGTGAGCCCGGCATACTCAGCGGTAGCTTCTGCGTGATACATGACCGGAGCGACCAGCGAATTACAGGTAATCAATCCATCAATAGCACTGGGCTGGAGACCGGCATCGGCAATCGCCCCCAGTGTCGCCTGCACCCCCAACGCCATGGGACCGCGATCAGTGACTATCCCAAGGTCCGTTTCAAAACTTCCGACGATCGCAACATTGGCAAGATCCATAAGTCAGCCCACCGCTGCAAATAACTTTGCACCAATCGTTCCAGGCGCAACAACCTCACCAGCCTCGTTACGAATCCCTACGTCAATTTCTAATGCACCACTAGGGGCATCATAGGCGGTAATCGAGGCCGTCGCCGTCAATGTCTCACCAATGTAGGTAGCACCGCGGTTCGAGTAGGATACGGAAGTAATCATGCCCGCATCGCCCAGCCATTCATCGACTAACTGATGCAACCAGTCACCAAGCATAGGGCCTGCAAGCACCAAACCGGGATACCCCTCAACCTCCGTTGCGTAGGGCAGATCAAAATGAATACGGTGGCCATTCCAAAGTGACGCGTTATAAAGCATAAGCTGTACGTTGTCGGGGGTGTGTTGCCGCTCGGGCAATGGCATACCAACGGCGGGTTCCGGGATCATCGCAGGATCCTTGTCGTTTTTTCACGAATCACCAGCTCATCATCGTCATTGCGGATATCCATAATAATCTCGTAAAAAATAAGCGATCCAGAGCGCCCCGCCTTTTCATAAATAGCCGTGAGTGTGCGGACCGAGGTCAGCCAGTCCCCCGGACGTATGGGCATTAGGTACTCGATGTCGAGCCCCCCCGCCATGGCCCGCTCTAGCGGAAATTTCGGCAGCAGCGTGTCTATGGATACACCATCGGGCGTAAGTCGATCGAGCTCAACAACATCCCAAAACAGCGGCACATGAAACATGGGGGGTGCAACATCACCATCCAAATACTTACGCTGGCGATTACCTGTGGCGACCGCATATTTGCGAATGTCCCGACGCGTTACGATCTCTCGTTGAGGTTTACTTTTGCGACCTATGTTGGTCAGCAACTCATCAGAGATTAATCCCGTCATACGGTGCGCTCCTGCCAATAGGGGTCTCGCAACTCGCGCTTCAGAATTTTTCCTGTGGGTGCCTTTGGAAGCGCCTCGACAAAATCAACACTTTTGGGTTTTTGATAGGACGCTAAATGCTCACTGGCGACGGTGATAATCTCTGCCTCAGTGGCCGTATGATCTGGCTTCAGGACGACGACCGCTTTCACAGCTTCGCCCCAAGTATCATCGGGAATACCAAATACCGCCGATTCCAAAACTGCGGGATGTTGATGAATAGCAGCCTCAACCTGGGTGCTGTAGATATTTTCACCACCAGATATGATCATGTCTTTTGCACGATCAACAATAAACAGATAACCCTGCGCGTCCCAGACCGCTATGTCACCGGTCCACATCCAACCATCTCGCAGTATTTCAGCTGTGAGTTCGGGTCGCTGCCAATAACCCACCATGTTGGCCTCAGAGCGCACCACGATCTCGCCTGGTGTCTGGCTGTCTCTGGGAACAGGCAATCCTGACGGATCCACCACCTGAACCTCGGTGACAAAACCGGGACGACCACAGGAGCTAAGGCGTTCACTATGGCGCCCTTCTAAAGCGTCGATATGATCTTCTTGAGTCAAAAAAGTCATGGTCATACCTTCGGTCTGACCATAGCCTTGAATCAAGGTGCAGGGAAACGCTTTCATCGCCGCTTCAACAACGGAACGCGGCATAGGTCCGCCACCGTATTGAAAATTGCGCAAGCTACTGAGGTCGTAGTCGGAAAAGCCATCCACTGCCATCATCCAGTTGATCATGGTAGTGATGCCCAAAAAGGCAGAAACACGCTCTCGCTGAATAACTTCAAGTGCCAATTTTGCCTCAAAGTTAATCAGCACAACCGGACAACCGTGGGCCATATAGTTCATTGCCAGAGCCACAGGAATGTGAAACATCTGTCCTGTCAGCATGTAGACATCCGTGGGAACGATTCGCTCAGCCACCGTTTGATTAATCATGCCCATGTAAAGGGAGTGGTGAGTATGCAATGCGCCCTTGGATAGTCCGGTAGTGCCACCCGTGTAGAGGATAAGTACGGGGTCATCAGCAGATACTTGTGCCGCTGCAGCGGGTTCCTCGCTTGAGGCAGCGGCGACTAGACGTTCGTAGTCATCCTCAGGCTGGTCTTCAAAAATAAACCAATGATCAATGTGAATCTTTTGACGAAGGCGTTCAGCCAACTCACGATACTCGGACGAAACAACAATGACACGAGGTTCACCATCTTCAAGTAGGCGCAGCAATTCCACATCACTGAGGCGCCAGTTTAATGGCAATGCGATCAACCCGCAGCGCGCAGCGCCGTAAAATACTTCCATGTACTGAATACAGTTTTTGGACAGGATCGCCACCCGGTCACCCTTAGACAAACCAAGATCATCCCGCAACGCGTTGGCGAGTCGTCTAACACGCTCGTCTAGGTCACCAAAGGTAATTCGACGTCCATTAGGCACATCGACCAACGCCTCCCGCTGAGGTTCTAGGCTCGCGGTTTTTGCCGGGATACTTCCAATATTCATGCCCGCGATCTCAGTAGGCGCTGTCAAGGTCGACATGACGGGTTGCAATGCGCCATTGGTTGTCGACCAGACGAACCGTATCGCGATACAAACCAGTGCTAAGCAACTTCGTGGTGCCTTCTTCGGTCGCAAATAACGTGAGGTTAGAGGTCACTTCAACAACACCCTCCGAGGCAGTAAAAAAAGAGTTCGACACAACGTGTCGTCTCACGTCGTTTTGGGAGGCCATAGCATCTCGATATAGCTGCATGACGTTATCACGCCCCTCGAAGGGCCCCACCAGGTCACCACCAGCAATGCATAAGCTGACAACGGCATCCTCACAGAAGCCTGACTCGAGCAATTCAAGGTCACGTTGATCATAGGCATATGAGGCCCGCGCGAGTAATTCGGTGATAGCAAACTTGTCATCAGCAGACGGCATAATGGGAATCTCCATTTTCTCTATATGGCGCCACCTTCTCGATAACGGCAGCTTTGAATGTTGGTGCAACACACTGAAATCCCTGGAAGGGCTTTCCCTCAACAAAGGCATCATCGGTGTTGTTTGCGACAATCTCGTAGAATTCAGTCATCGAGTGGAATCCTCAATAACCGCCGATTTCAATTACCCGACGGCACCAGAAAGTTTTCTTATTTCAGGGGCACTCACGGGTGACAGCCCCGGGCCCCACTATCAGCATTTTCCGTCACCGGGTTAGCCAACACGCGCCACCAAGGGTATTACGCTTACTTGTGCCGAACAAGTCTTATAGGAAGTCTATTAAAAGGCCCCAAAAAAGGGGCTCAAAGAAATGCGGAGGCGGTGTTATTCGATGGCAGCGACCCACTCAGCGATTACTGGCTGTAATGCTGTACCCACCAACTCGATGACCAAGCCACCCTCTGGTGGGGACAAATAACAAATCAAGCCATAACCATCATCGGGTGAGGCACCTGCAGCCAGGGCCCGCCAGCCCTGGGATTGCATGGCATTGGCAGCATCAGCCAGGTCCTCGGTCCAAAAGCCAATGTGACGACTGTCAGGCGACTTAGACGGATCATAAAAGGGTGAACTGCCCTGGCAGAGCTCGAGGTGCACCGGGCCTTCTCTGCTGTAGCACGCATGAACCACTATTTCATGCACACCTGCTTCAGGCGTCCAAAAAGGCAGTGGGTCAAAGCTGCGTACCGGGCTCCATTCGACCCCTAGGCTTTGACCAAGAGAATCTCGCGCCGAGTAGATATCTGCCACTGCGATACCGTTGTGGAAACAATCACTCATTCTTAACATACAGTCCCTCCTCGGGATCGCCACCGTTACTTTACGAAGGACCTGCTAGGTGGCCCACTGAAGATCGATAGGCAAGGTATCAAGTCCCATTGTTGTGCCACCGTGACCGATAATTTTTCGGTCTGTGCTCAAAGAGACTGAACTCACCCTTCGGCAAAATTCTTCAAGAACCACTCTGACTTCAAGTTTCGCAAGGTGTAACCCTATACATTTATGCGCGCCCGCGCCGAAGGCGTGATGCCGATTTAGTTCCCCGCGACTCCGGTCAGTATCGAAGGTGTCCGGCGCCCCAAATACTCTAGGATCCCTGGAGGTTATCGCACTAGGAATCACCACGTTATCGCCGGCCTTAATCAGCACCCCCTCAAGTTGAGTATCTTGTTCGCAAATGCGATTTAAACTAATAAAAGCATTCAAACGCAGAAACTCATCAACCGAAGCGGCAACCTTTTCCGGGTCTTGATGCAACTGCGCATACTGGTGCGGATTACGGGCTAAGTGCAAAATGGTGAAGGAGAGCATCGACGCAACCGTATCGATACCGGCCAAAAATAGCAGATAAGCAATACCCTGAACTTCCTCAGCGGCTAGTCCCTCCCCATCTACCTCGGCGGCCAGCAGTAAATCAACAATATCCCCAGCACCGGGTCGCTGCTGATGTTGCTCTACAACTTGCTGTAGGTGCGACGCTATTTTCTGACCACAGGCTAGTCGCTCTTCAAGGGTCGGCGCCCGATAGAAACCTGTTTCCCATTCGTAGAAGTGCGGCAACATTGCCGCCTCCAAGCCCATCTGATCGGCAAAAACGCGGGTTGGAATTGGCTTGGCTATATCACTTAGGAAGTCAATTTTTTCATTACTCATGACCGCGTCAAGTACGGCACAGGCTTGTCTGCGAACACCCGACTCCATATTTTTTATAACGTCTGGCTGAAACACCGGCAGCAGCAAACGCCGATAGCGTCGGTGCTCATCGGGACCACTTTCCAGGGGAATCAATCTCGGGCGTTGTTCATAGTTTGCGGGCACACCGATGGGGAAGGAACCAAAAGTTTGGGCATCGCAGAGCACAGTGTGGGCCAAGCTGTGCGTAAAGATAATCCAATGCCCACCGTTATGAGGCGTATACGCCAAAGGACGCTGCTCTTGGGCCAACCAAGCCAGCATACAAGCCTGAGGATCCTCGCTCAGGTCAGGATCCGCTACGATGTCAATATCACATCTAAGGCTTTCTGGCACATCTTCCCAAGCAGTAGGCATCGTATTCAATCCAGTATCACCAAACATTTACCTTTAGAAGCACCGCTCATCATGTCGCAGAACGCAACTGGGGTTTGCTCAATCCCCTGATAGCGCTGGTCAAAGGTTTTCAGCGCACCCGTCCGCAACTGGGATTCTAAGATTTGAATCACGGCAGGAAATTCTTCGGCGTAGTCAGAAAACATAAAGCCTTCCATTCGTGCGCGTTTGGTGATGAGTTCCCAGGTGTTCGTGACAGGCTCTACCTCCGCCTCGTATTGCGATATTGCCCCGCACAGCACAAGCCTTGCACCCTCGCGTAGCTGCTGCATCACGGTGTTCAATACAGAACCACCTACATTGTCGAAAAACAGATCAATACCATCAGGCGCCGCTTCTGCTAGGGCGCGATCAAGGTCTGGCTGGGCTTCTCTTGATATCGCTACGTCATAACCCACTTCTTCAGTCAACCACTGGGCTTTCTCTGTCGTACTGACCAACCCGACGGTGCGACAACCGGCCGCTTTTGCCAACTGCCCGACAATGGTCCCGACCGCCCCACCGGCCGCACTGACGACAACAACATCTCCGGACTTTGGTTGACCCACACGAATCAAACCCAGCCATGCCGTAATACCGGTTGGACCTAAGGTCGACATATATTCGGGCAACGCTAAATCATTGGCAGCAACTAGGGGTGAACAGAGATCGGATCCATCAAGTAAACTTATTTCTTCCCAAGCCGTTCTAGCATTGACCAAAGTGCCCACGGCGTAATCTGGATGACGAGATTCAATAACTTCGCCCAAGACAATACTCTGCACCGGTTCATTGAGCTGCATGCCTGTTAAATAGTTATCACCTGCGCCGGCTGACATCCACTGTCTGAAGCCGGCATCCAAAGAAAAAACCCGATTTTTGATGAGAAACCAGCCCTCAGGGACGTCTGGAAGAGGCACCTCAACAACTTCAAAATCTTCCGGCGTTACTGCGCCAGTGGGGTGTCTGGCTAAATTGACCACTCGCGGCATGGTATTTCTCTCTCGGCGTAGCAAGTTCTAGTTATTTTGAGCCTAAGAATATCGCACAGGGTAAATTAAATAACAAACAGATTTGAATGTTTGTATTTTTTAAGTCCAAAAAACACCTATGGCGTAAAGCTATAGCCACCCTACTTATCGCTATAGGCCAGTGCGTTGTCTGCTTTTTGACCCTCCTTTAAAGCGTGTATTGACCCATTGATTTTATTGCAATAAAAATTGAGTCAATGCACAGTCACTGGACAGTACGCCAGATCAGAATTACTAGGCATGGATAACTAGAGGCTGAAATCTTCGCGCTGATGCCTGCAATGCTTATCTTTTATATTTGAAGGCGGGCGGCGTCACAACGATAAAAATAAGGGAACCAATATGACTAATGGCGGATGTTTGTGTGGAGACATTACTTACGAATGCGATCAAGAAAAATCCACAGCGGCCTTGCATTGTCATTGTCGCGACTGTCAAAAAGCAACGGGATCAGGTAAAGCCACCATCGTCCTTTTTCCTGAAAACGCCGTGCAAATTTCGGGTGATTTCAAACAATACGGAACATTGGGCAGTGATGGCTCTCATGTTAATCGCGGCTTTTGCCCACGCTGTGGCAGTCAAATGTTCACCCACATAGATGAAATGCCGGGATTCGTCTTCGTCAAGGCCGGTAGTTTAAATGACTCTTCATGGGTGAAGGCGTCACTTAACTGCTGGGAATCAACCGCATCCCCTTGGTCGCCGACGGACAAAGAGCTGCCAGGAGCTGAAAGAAATCCAGCCTTGTGAAAACCAGGACTCAAAACACTAAT
>CALKNZ010000044.1 GCA_938091995.1 uncultured Luminiphilus sp.
CTGAGGCCGATAGTGGTGTCTTTTCCGCCAAGCAGTGTGTTTTTCAAAGAACCCATTATTTTGTTGGCGGTTCCTGCCGAACGCATTTCAAAGCCATAAACCGAACGAATACGCAACAACGGGTGCCTAACAAAAACTGCGGCAACGGCATTGTGCTCTAGGTCAGTCGGCACCGGCAGTCTAATGCTGTGGGAAGAAAATGCGATCTTAGTCGGATTTCTTCGGATAACTTTGAGTAGTTCTGTCTGGTTAAATAGGGTGTAGGGAAAAGGGCCGTCAAAGCAAAGGTGAGCTTCCTGGTAGTTTTCGGTTAGAAGTTCATCAAATGAGGTGCCACTGTTTTTGAAGGTGTGGTAGTGGACAATGACCGAGCGTTTTTCTTTCATTTTCTATGACCCTATAAAGCGATAACTACCACAAGACAGTCGCCAATAATGGCCCGCCCGGCAGGATTCGAACCTGCAACCTACGGCTTAGAAGGCCGTTGCACTATCCGGTTGTGCTACGAGCGGCTGGGGCGGCAGTATGCCATTGCTGATCAATACGCCCAAGTAGCAAATACGGACATTTTGTAGAACAGAGGGCTGTGACTTTTCAGTGGGATATAAGGGCTTGGTCCTTATACCAGGGGATAATTATAAATGGCCCTTTTGCTGCGCCGGATGTTCATGCTTCAGCCCTGTGTCTCAAAACGGTTAGTGTCGACTTGGTCGATACCGGCCAGCAGTGCCGATGCGGCGTCGACCAATATGTTTTCGGCCTGAGCTGATTTGTCGAACATGTTGAGGAGTTGGTTATTCTCGAGCGTAGCGACACCATGGGCGAGAGCCCAGAGTTGAGTGGCTAGGTACAACGCTTTTTGTTCAGCGTTTTGGCAAAGACTTTTGCCACTTCCCTGAATTAGATGGTTCTCTACTGATGAAAGCAGCAATGAAAAGCCTTCGCTTTTGTGAGCAAGGTTCTGGCGCTCCGGCTGCATTTGACCATGGTCCTCCCACATGAGTGAGAAAAAAGCACGGTTGTTACGGGCATAGTTTAAATACGTCAGGCCCATGGCATAAACAGCAGCCCCGGTATCTGAGTTGTCCCGATAGTTTTTCTGCGTTTCTTCGAGAGCGCTATGCAGGCCAATAAATGCGAGATCTCTGACGTTATCAAGCAGGTCTTGCTTGTCGTGGAAATGGCGATAGGGTGCTGCGCTGCTCACTCCGGCCCTCTTGGCGGCATCAGTGATACTAAAAGAAAGAGAGCCTTGCTCTTCGATTAATGCGGCTGCGGCGAGAATTAACGCATCTCTGAGGTGGCCATGATGATAGCCGCTTTTCGATGAGTTCATCCCGGTATCCCCTCAGTGTTGGCGGGAGATTCGGTTAGGTTATGACCTCGAACGGTGAGATAAAACAGCGGTGGCACCAAGAAAAACGATATGACTGTCGATAGGAGTACGCCACCGGCGATAGCTACCGCAAAGGGTGGCCAGAATCGCCCCCCTTCGAGGATCAGCGGTAGAAACCCGCCAAAAGTGGTAACAGTGGTCGACACAATATGGCGACTGGATTCCCGCACGACCCGAACGATGGCCTCAGGATTGCCGTTCGCTGCTTCAGCATTTTGCTGCAAGGCCGTAAGAATAATAATCGCGGCATTAATGGACACGCCTATAGATCCGATAACGCCGATTAGAGGAGTGATACCTAGTGGGTAGCGAAATAACGCCAAGGCGAGCAGGCTGAGACCAAACGAACAACCGCAGACCAACACGGCGATAGCTGATAGGCGCCATGAATTGAAGGTCAGTACGATCGTTGCTGCGAGGGCAGATATTATGAGGCCGAGTGGCGCCATGAGATCTTCGACCACGCCCGCACGCTCGTCAGTATCGCCGCCAAAACTGTAAGAATACCCGGGAGGTAGTTCGATAGGGTCTTCTGCCAGTCTTTTAAGGAGCAATTTTAACGCCTCTTCTGGCAGTATTCCTCTGACTAAGTATGCTTGCACTCGGTTAAGGCGCTCGCCATTCTCTCGGGTGATTGGACTATCATCAGGTTCCAGAGCTGCTGCTCCCAAAGCGCTCAACGGCACGGCCTGAACGCCCGACTCTGACTGGTTCACCGGAATGCGCAAATTTTGCAGCAGATTACTGTTGGACCAGTCTCGCCGCGCGAGTCGCGTGCGTACGGGCAGTCGCTCGGTATCTTCAAGGAGTTCGCCGCCGAGTCGACCCCTCAAAGCTGCCTCGAGGGAAGTAGCTACCTCTACGCGACTCAGCCCTACCTGCTTAAGTTTGTCCTCCTCCAAATGAAATACCAGCTTAGGTGGTCCTGCCTCCATCGAAACTTTGGTATGGGTAACGTCAGGGAGGGCATCCAAGCGTTGTCGAAACTGTTCGCCCAGGGCCTGCAATGTTTCGACATTGGGTCCCGTTACAGTGATTTCTAGAGGTGCGTCAATCGGTGGCCCTTGATCAATGCCTCTTACAATAATCCGCGCGGCAGGGTAGTCACGATCCAATTGGCGCTGCAGTCGCCGGATTAAGGCATCTGTAGCGGCTGCGTCAGTGGTTAGGATGAGTGATTCCATCCAACCGGGTTGTCCCTTCTTGTTGGATCGCATGTTGTAATAAAAAGCGGGGGCGCTTTCACCAACCGTCCAGTCTACCCGTCGAATTAACGGCTCCCTTGCGAGATCTGCATCTATTTTTTGAGCAAGGCTAAGGGCATCTTCAATTGACGCGCTCTCAACCAACGTTACCTGAAGATAGAACTGGTCCCTATCTACTCCGGGGAAAAATGAGTTGGTCAGTGTGCTGGCAGATAGAAACCCAGTGACAGGAAGGCACAGTGCAAGTGCAATGAAGCCTAGTGGGTTGCGCAAAGATTGCGCCAGCAACTTGGCAAAACGACTGCTAACTTCAGGTAAGTCTATCCCTGCTTGCCACCAATGGTATCCATCGTTCAACCCTGTGGGGAGAAGGCGTGCGGCAAGTACAGGCGTTACTGTGAGTGCGAGTAACATAGAGGCCAACAGCATGACGATGACGGACAGAGCAATAGAGCCTAAAAAGTCACCCGCCGGCCCTTCTAAAATAGCCATGGGCAAAAAGGTTAAAACGGTGGTCACAGTGGATGCGATCAGCGGTGTGCGTAGGCGACCGACGGATGCCCCCAGTGCCTCCAGCGGTGACATGCCTTTAATGAGCCGCTTACGCACCTCGTCAGTCATAACGATAGAGCCATCCACCAGTAAGCCCAAGGCAACGACTAGCCCCGTCAGAGACATTTGGTGAATGGGTACCTCTAAGTAATGAAGGCCAGCCATGGATAACAACGTACACATGGGCAGTATCACGGCGACGACCAGCGCGGCGCGCCACCCCAATGTCACGAAAAGCACTGCAAGTACGATGCAAATTCCTGCCAGCAGGTTGGTAACGACTCCAGCGAGACGCGCCTCTGTATACTGGCTCTGGTCGTAGGCAATTTCGATGCTCAAGCCCTCTGGGGCTTGTGCTCGATAAGCCGTCAAGAATTTATCAAACTGCTCGCCATAAGCGTCGGTTTGATACCCTTGAGTCATTTCGGCCCCCAGCAAAACCGAGCGCTGACCGTTGGACAGCGCGTAACTAAATGCGGGTGTGCGCTCAGTTCGCGACAACGTGGCAATGTCCTGAAGCCGCAAAACACGGCCGTTGGGGAGCGCGCGAACTTGAATCTCTCGCAGCGTCTCTAAGTCGGTAAATTCCCCCGCAAGTTCAACGGCAATGTCAGAGCCGCTACCTGTAAGACTGCCTGCCGGGGTTCTGGCATCTGCCTTGCGCAAAATTTCGCTAACCTCGCTGACGCTAATGCCCAGAAATGCCAGTTGGTTCTCGTCGAGCTCTACCAGCACCTCCTCCTGAGGTTCTCCGTATAAGGTCACGCGTTTGGTGTTGCGTAAGCCACGAATGGCCTCAGCGAGAATTTCGGCCTCCCGGCGCAACACAGATGGCGGTATATTTCTGTCGGGCTTACCGGAAATGGCGAGAATTTTTACATAGGCCGTAATGACGTCGTCATCAAACAGAGGTGGATTAACGCCGATGGGAAAGTTCGCAGCTTCGGCCGCCACGATATCGCGCAGCTCTGACCAAACCCGCTCTATCCCCGCAAGGGACAGTCGATAATCTGTTTCAATACTGATCACGGAAACGCCCGTCGCGGACGTTGATTGTATCTCGATAACCTCGGGAACTTCCCGCAAGGCATCCTCTAAAGGTTTAGTGACCAGTGACTCCACGCGCGCGGGACTGGCACCTGGAAAAAATGTTTCTATCGTGGCGATAAATGGCGTGATTGTCGGGTCTTCCTGGCGTCCCAGGCTAGAGTACGACGTGGTTCCTACCCCGACAATAAGGAGTAATATTAGCGTCAGATAACGCGGGTTTTCGAACAGCAATCGGGCGATCATAGCTTATTGCACCATGGGTGCTATCAGAGCCCCAGGGCTTAACCGATGCAATCCATTGGCAATGATGCCGGCATCAGCTGCCAGTGTCCCCGCGACAAAAACCTGATCATTCTCGCTGTAAATAATTTCCACGGATTCCCGTGCAGCAACGTGTCCCTGAGGTATCGCTTTCACCACCATCACATCCCAAAGGCCACGATTACCCGCAGTCAATGACGACAATGGTACCCAGCCACCCGAAACATAAACCGGTTCAGCCAGTTCGAGATTAATCGCTTCACCCGTTTTTACCCTAGCGGCTTCGGGTAACAAGAATATGGCTCCAACCGTGAGGGTTGAAGCGTCGACATCGCCGCGTATGTGTTGTAGCTGGGCTTGCACACGTTGCTTGCCGATGGTGAGGGTGTACATCGCCCCCGTTTTTAGTGAATCGCTAATTTCGATCGGTACACCCACATGCGCTTCGAACTGTGACTGGGATATCAATCTCAAAACGGGTGTGCCCGAGGAGACTACGGCACCTTGATCGGCGAAGCGTTGCGCGATCACGCCGGAATAGGGCGCGTATAAGGTGCTCTTTTCAATCTCGAGACTGGCGCTATCTCTCCTTGCGCGAATAGCTTCCTGGGCCTGCTGTAGCGCCCGGGTGCCCAGCTGGGCGTCATCAAATGTTTGTTGTGAGGTGAGACCCCGAGCCAATAAGTCAGCAAGTCGCTCACGTTTCAGTGTGGCTAGCTCTAGGTTCGTTGTGATCTTGGCGAGGTTTGCCTCTTCAGTGCGCAATTTGGCGAGCCGTTGGTCAATGTTTAGCGTGGCAAGGGTTTGACCTGTCGTCACGGGCATGCCTTCCCTTGCAGGCAGAGACTCCAGTGTTCCTGAAACTTCGAAGGCCAAAGCACTGTCTCGACGCGCCCGGACGGTACCGACATAGCTTGACCGCCGGAGATAGTGATCCGTACTTTGGAAGGGAATGACTGCGACGGGGAGTGGCTCTCTACTCTGCTTTTGAGGCGATTTCACATTGCCACTAATCAAGCCGGTAATACCGAAGGAAAGACAAACTGCGGCAATTACAGCCAGCAAAGCCCGAGTACTGAGTAAATTTTGGCTAGTGTTGGGCATGGTGCTGGGCTCCAGCTTTTTGCTTTACAGCATTTTTTCGGGGTAAATGAGCAATGTAAATTAGATTCACATAAATGTAAATGCTGTTAACATATATTTGATGGAACACACGTTACTGTTAAAGTTGCGGATCAGCCTCGTTTTCGCGACACTACGCGCCCCGCTGAATGCGGGCTCAATGGTGACTCGAGTGGTCCCCTCGCAGCGATAGGTAATGAACTCCGCCAGGCCCGGAAGGGAGCAACGGTAGTTACTGACTCGGGTGCCGGGGTGTGGCTGCTCGGGTCGCCTCCAATTTATCGGGTGACAATCGGCAATGGGTCTATGAGTTACCAGGTGTTAGCGCGAAAATGGCGTCCTCGTACGTTCCATGAAATGGTGGGGCAACAGCATGTGCTGCGCGCGCTCGTCAATGCGCTCGATAACGATCGGTTGCATCACGCTTACTTATTCACGGGTACTCGAGGGGTTGGAAAAACTACCGTCGCGAGAATATTGGCGAAGTGCCTCAACTGTGAGGTGGGTGTTAGCTCAGAGCCTTGCGGAGAGTGTGGATCGTGTTGTGAAATTGCGGAAGGGCGTTCCGTTGATCTGATTGAAGTCGACGCCGCTTCGCGTACAAAGGTCGAAGACACTCGGGAATTACTGGATAACGTCCAGTATGCTCCGAGCCGAGCACGCTACAAAATATATCTCATCGATGAAGTGCATATGCTCTCTAACCATAGTTTCAATGCCTTGTTGAAAACCCTTGAAGAGCCACCGCCTCACGCTAAATTTTTATTGGCAACCACAGACCCTCAAAAGTTGCCCGCAACAATTTTATCTCGTTGCCTACAGTTCAATCTTAAGAATATGTTACCTGAGCAAGTTGTTGAGCACCTTGAAAAGGTCCTGGCTGAGGAGGCTGTTGAGTTCGAGCATCCAGCGCTAACGCTGTTGGGCAGAGCTGCAGCCGGGTCAATGCGAGATGCTCTAAGTTTAACCGACCAAGCGATAGCGTATGGGTCCGGCCGTCTTCAAGAGGTTGATGTTCGGGATATGTTGGGAACCGTGGATCGAGGGCGGGTACTAGAGCTTGTGACCAAGGTTGCAGAGGGTGACGCAGCTGCGGTACTGACCTGTGTTGCGGGCATTGCTGAACACGCTCCAGACTATGGATCTACGTTGGAAGAGATTATATCGCTGCTACATCAGCTGACTCTGGCGCAAATGGTTCCTGCCAGCTTGTCGGGTGATACCTCTGAAGAAAATAAAATTCGAGAACTTGCGGCGGCACTTTCACTGGATGAAACCCAGTTATTTTATCAGTTTGCCATCAACGGTCGTCGGGACTTACCCGTAGCGCCTGATCCCCGCATTGCTCTTGAAATGACGCTGCTGCGCATGATTGCTTTTAGACCTACAGAGGAGCCGAAGCTTGTAACGAGTGGTGGTGGCAATGCATCCGGAGAACCCCCCCCTAGAAAAAAGCCTGAGCCACCGGCATTGCCGGTGGTGAAGTCATCAGAAGAACAGACACAGATTGCCGCAGAGCGGCTGGTCTTATCGGTACAGCCGGCAGAAACAGCGAAAAAAAATTCTCCTCCGCAATCGAATAAGGGAGCGACATCGCCGATTGAGACGGAGGCGGACTTGCCTACGACAGGGTCTTGGCCGGCCTTTTTTGATGAGCTAGGTCTCGTCGGTATTACACAAAGCGTCGCTCTGCACTGCGAGTTGCTCACGGTGCGAGGACGTCGGCTTGAATTCGTGCTAGACCGTAATAACGCTTCTCTTTTTCAAGCGCGACAGGTAACGGCCCTTGAAATGGCGTTCAATCAGCTGCTGGCAGTGCCGGTTGAGGTCTCGATTGAGGTTGGGGCGGTAGGTGAGTCAACGCCTTTTCATTTGCGGCAGCTGCAGGCCGCTGAGAGGCAGCGCGAAGCGGAGCTAGCCTTAGAGCAGGACCCTCAGCTCGCTGCGCTGCTGGTTGAGTTTGATGGCACAGTCGTGGACGGCAGTGTCAGACCTAGACAATAGAGAGTGGACGGTATGAAGATTGGTAACTTGATGAAACAGGCTCAGCAAATGCAGGAGGGTCTGGCCAAAGCGCAAGAAAACGTTAAGGCGGTTGAGGTGACTGGCGAGGCTGGTGCGGGTTTGGTGAAAGTGCGCATGAAGGGCGATATGTCGGTTGTGGGTGTGGAAATTGACCCCTCGTTGATGCAGGAGTCCCAGGAAATCGTGGAGGATTTACTGGCCGCTGCGGTTAATGATGCTGTGCGCAGAGCTCAGGCAGCGGCTCAGGACTGTATGGCATCTGTTACTGCCGGAATTAGCCTTCCAGATGGCTTTAAGATGCCGATATAAGCGCCTGATTAATGAAGCTTTCTCCGTCAATTAACGAGCTAATAGAAGCGCTGCGCTGTCTGCCCGGCGTGGGCCCGAAGTCGGCGCAGCGAATGACGCTGCACCTTCTCGAGAGAGATCGACAAGGCGGAGAAACCCTGGCTCAAGCCCTTTCTGCTGCCCTGGAACGTGTTGGGCGGTGTGGGTCTTGTAGAAACTTTACTGAACTCGAGCTTTGTGAGCTGTGTTCAGATATCCGGCGAGACCATGGCCTGTTATGCGTAGTCGAGGCGCCGGGTGATGTTATGGCGCTTGAACAGACCGCGAGCTTTAGGGGTCTCTATTTCGTGCTTATGGGACACTTGTCTCCAATCGACGGTATTGGCCCTGATGATATTGGTCTAGATCGTCTTGAGGAGCGCTTCAAGTCTCAAGGCATCCGGGAGGTAATACTGGCAACCAACCCGACGGTCGAAGGCGAGGCAACGGCTTTTTATATTGCCCAGCGAGCCCAGCAGCAGGGCATTACGGTGTCGAGAATTGCCCATGGCGTGCCCCTAGGTGGTGAACTCGAGTATTTAGATTCATCTACCCTTGCGCACGCACTCAGTGGCCGTACACCACTGCGAGGAGAAAAACCTTGACGCTGGAGTTTACGGAGATGCCCTGCCAATGGGTCAGGGATACGCAGGCTCTTGATCAGATGGTCGCGGTTATTGCGCAAGAGCGCTTCGTAGCGGTGGACACCGAGTTTAGACGCCGGGATACCTTTTATCCGGAAGTCGCGCTGTTACAACTAGCGGCGGCTGGGCAGTGTTGGTTGATTGACCCTTTGACGCTGACTGACACGCAGTCACTGCAAGCCCTCTTTGCTCAACCCGACCTGATCAAGGTTTTACACAGTGCGAGTGAAGACTTAGAGGTCTTTGAGCGCTGGCTAGGGGCTCTTCCGCAACCGATAGTTGATACCCAAAAGGCAGGCGCCATGCTGGGACTTGGCTTTGGTCTGAGTTACCAAGACCTCGTGCATGAGCTGTTAGCCATTAATGTCGCTAAAGACGAGACCCAGTCTGATTGGCTGCTGCGTCCGCTCAGTGATGCGCAATGTCATTACGCTATGCAGGACGTTACTTTTTTAGCCCAGTGCTGGCCAATACTTGAGGCCCGGGCTGAGGCTTGTGGTTATTTACCTTGGATTCTTGAAGAAAGTGGTGGAATGGTGACCGGTGGACGCGGCCCACTGGCAAAGTTCAAATCGGCTTGGAAAATGAATCCGCAGCAGCTTGCGGTGCTGTTAGATCTGATTGATTGGCGCGAGTCTCAGGCGCGACGTCGGGATAGACCCCGCAATTGGATTTTGCACGATAAAGTTATTCAGGATATCGCCAAAAAAATCCCCACATCTATGCCGCAGCTAGCTGCGGCTGAGGGTATGCCTGCTGGTGTGATGCGCCGGGACGGCAAACAGTTGCTGGCGCGGATTGAGGCGGCCAGTGATCGGGGGCTAAGTGATCCGCCCCCAGCGATACCCCCTCCTGCGAGTAGCCACGTACGAAAGCTCGCTAAGTCTTTAGCGCCGGCAATGGCACAATTGGCATCTGAGTTGGGTATGAATGTGGAAATATTGATGCCCTCGAGAGAGCTTGATTTACTGGCAGGTTTTGCCATGGGCGATGCTCGGCTGCCGCGACCAGCTCACTGGCAGGGATGGCGACAAACACCGGTCATTCGTCCGTTGGAGCTTGAGGCACAGAGATTGTTGGGAGAACAGCACGATGCTGGTTGAAGTCTTTCGAAGCACCCGAAAAAATGACACCTACCTCTATTTGCCCCGAGGCGCTAATTTTGATGAATTGCCGGAAGTCCTTCGTCAAACCTTTGGATCACCGGAGCTGGCGCTGTCTTTGAATTTGACCAGAGAACGTAAACTGGCTCGCTACGACACCGAAGAGGTTTTAAGCGCGCTCAATCAGCAGGGTTTTTTTCTGCAGTTACCTCCCGGTTCTGCAGCTGAGGGCGGAGAGTGCTTCAATGCTGACTAGTCAGACTTATACGATCGCCATGCTCAGTTATAGTGGTGCAGGCCTTTTATCGCTGCTGCTGATTCATCGTTTTTGGTTAGCGCCCCTGTCCCCCGTTTACCGGCGCATGCTTATGGGGCTGCTGGTGCCATTGCTCCTAACGCCCGTTATGCCGGGTCCGGAGGCACACTCTTTGGCCCCAGCGCTCATCGTGGCGCTGTTTAATGCTGCCTTCCTCGATGGTTGGTCATCGGCCAGCAACGCAGTGGCAGTACTACTTGTGAGCAGCATGACGTGCCTTGTTTTGGCAGCTCTGTCGCTTTGGTTTTTTCCTGTAAAAGGTGCCGTATTGCGACGGGGGCGTTCATCCGATAGCCCATCTGCCGGCGTACAATCGAACAATTCCCAATCCACTCCACACCGAGATATCTCATGAAATTTACTGGTACTGAACGTTATGTCGCCACCGATGATCTCCGCATGGCAGTTAATGCTGCGGTTAATCTTGAGCGACCCCTGCTAATTAAAGGTGAGCCTGGTACGGGCAAGACCATGCTGGCTGAGGAAGTGGCCGCTGGACTCGGTATGCGCCTTATTCAATGGCACATTAAGTCGACGACCAAAGCGCAGCAGGGTCTTTACGAATACGACGCGGTCTCCCGCTTGAGAGACTCTCAGTTGGGCGATGGTAAAGTTCAGGACATCGCCAATTACATTAAGAAAGGCAAGCTGTGGGAGGCATTCGACGCCGATGAGCAGGTGGTCTTGCTTATTGATGAGGTTGATAAGGCTGACATTGAGTTTCCTAATGACTTGCTGGTCGAGCTTGATCGCATGGAGTTCTTTGTCTATGAGACAGGAGAGACGATTAAGGCGCGGCAACGGCCGATTATTATCATCACCTCTAATAATGAAAAAGAATTGCCGGATGCTTTTCTACGCCGCTGCTTTTTCCATTTCATCAATTTTCCTGACCGCGACACAATGCGTGAAATTATTGATGTGCATCATCCAAGCATTACTCAAGATCTGGTTGCCGAGGCCCTTGAGGTGTTTTTTGAACTCCGTTCGATACCGGGTTTAAAGAAGAAGCCCTCGACTTCAGAGTTGATTGATTGGTTAAAACTACTCATGGCCGATGAAATTCCGGATGAAATTTTGAAAAACAGAGATCCCACTAAAGCGATTCCGCCACTGTATGGCGCGCTGCTGAAAAATGAGCAAGATGTTCAGCTGCTTGAGCGCCTTGCGTTTATGCATCGGCGAGAAACGCGCTAAGGGGCATTGGCCATGTTGGTTAATTTTTTTCATGGTTTAAAAGACGCCGGGGTCCCTGTAACTCCTAGGGAGCTACTCGATCTCATGTTGGCGATGAAGCGCAACCTTGCCTTTGCTGACATCGACGCCTTTTACAACTTGTCCAGGGCAATCATGGTAAAGGACGAAAAATATTACGATCGTTTTGATCGTGCTTTTGGCCTGCATTTCCGTGAGTTGGAGGGCTTGGATGATGTTATCGAGGCCTTGATTCCAGATGACTGGCTACGATCGGAATTCATTAAGCAGCTATCTGACGAAGAGAAGGAAAAAATTGAATCTCTTGGTGGCTTGGAGAAACTGATCGAGACTTTCAAGGAGCGACTTGAAGAACAGAAAAAGAAACATAAAGGCGGTAACAAATGGATAGGTACTGAAGGTACCTCACCCTTTGGTAACGATGGTTATAACCCTGAAGGCATTCGTGTTGGTGGTGACGGTAAGAGTAAGCGAGCCGTCAAAGTTTGGGACCGACGGGACTTTAAGAACTACGATGATGGGATAGAGCTCGGTACCCGCAACATTAAAGTCGCTCTTCGGCGCTTGCGAAAGTTTGCCCGGACCGGGGCGGCCGACGAGCTCGATCTCGATGACACCATAAGTTCTACCGCGCGTAATGCTGGGATGCTCGATATAAAAATGGTTCCCGAACGTCATAACGCCGTTAAGGTACTTTTGTTTCTTGATGTGGGTGGGTCAATGGATCCGCATATTAAAGTGTGTGAAGAATTGTTCTCGGCCGCGCACACGGAATTTAAGCACCTCGAATATTTTTACTTCCACAACTTCGTCTATGAAAGCGTTTGGAAGAACAATATTCGCCGGCATAACCAGCGAACAGCAACCCTGGATCTGCTGCACAAATACGGCCATGACTACAAAGTTGTCATTGTGGGTGATGCATCGATGTCGCCATACGAAATTGTTCAACCTGGTGGTTCGGTAGAACACTGGAATGAGGAGGCGGGAGAGGCCTGGCTGCGTCGACTGCGAGATACCTACCGCAAATGTGTATGGCTCAACCCAGTGCCCAAAGATGAGTGGCAATACACGCAATCCATCGGTATGACGAATCAGCTGATGGAGGGGAATATGTTTCCCCTCACGCTGGGCGGGCTTGAAGACGCCATGGGCTTTCTCGCTAAGTGACAAACCCCATAGAGTGACTTCTGCTGAATGTCGCTCTGCCGTCGCCCCCTGGCAATACTTAGGACTTGTTCCTGCCAAGCACTTTTAAGCGTCGGGGATGTCCGCAGAACGCCTTACATAGTCGCTGTAGGCTACTAGTGATGCGGCTACTGCAACATTTAGGGACTCGACTCCGGATCCCATAGGGATGTGCAGTTTGACGTTTGCAAGACTAGACACCACAGAGGAGACGCCACTGGTTTCGCCCCCGAGCACGTAAACAACACTTGTTGCAGGTCGGTAATCAAACAGTGACGTGACGCTGTTACCTTCTAGAGATGCGACAGACGCACCAGCTGCCTGCAGTTGTTGCAGGGCGGGAGGCAATGTATCGCAGGCGATGATGGGGGCCTTAAATACGATACCTGCCGAGGCTTTGATAACCAGAGGTCCCAAAGTGGCCACGCCTTTCCTGGGGTATAGAATTGCGTCAACACCTCCAGCGACCGCTGATCTTATAATCATGCCCACATTTTGCGGATTGGTGATGCTATCAAGGGCTAAGACACGCAGCCGTAATTTTGGGTCAGAGATCCAACAGGTAAGCTGTTCAAAACTGCTGAACTTGTCGCAGGTTATATCCAAAGCGACGCCTTGATCTTGTTTTCCATTTCGCGAAATGCGGGATAGGGTTTTTCGCGTGTGTTCTCTCACGGGTATACCCCGAGCCTTTGACGTTTCGAGGATTCGTTTTGTTGCGGAGGATTCTTGGTTGCTGGTTGCCCAATGTAGCCTGAGGCATGCGATAGTTGGATCAGAGAGCGCCTCAAAAACAGCATTGCGCCCGTAGATGGTTAAAATCTGATGACGGTTTTCTAAGCTGGGGTGATCGGACATAAAATCAAATTTAACCAGGGAGTTTAGGTAAGTGACTGAGCCATTATTATTTTACACGACCGCGGGCTGTCATTTGTGTGAGCATGCCGAAAGTATCTTAGTTAACGCGGGTGTTCGCTTCTCATCGGTCGATATTGAGGAAGATCTCGAGCTTATTGAGCGTTATGGTATTCGTATACCTGTGCTGGCGGACGCTGCTGGCCGAGAACTGGGGTGGCCCTTTGATGGCTCAATGTTAATGGATTGGCTTAATAAGCGTCCTTAGGAGGGTTCAGAAGGTTCATCAACGTGCACGGCCAGCACATCGCAACCGGCATGGTGTAACACGCCATCCGTTGTTGAGCCTAGTAGCAAAGCCAGTCCATAGCGTGCGTGCCGCCCAACGGCGATTACGTCAACGTGTAGTTGCTTTGCTGCACTCGCGATCTCAGCTTCAGGGTGGCCCATGGCCAAATGCCTGTGTGACTCGGGAACGCCGTAACTTTCACAAAATTGCGTTAGCTGTTCCGATGCCTGTTCATAGATCTCGTCTTGAATGCTCGAGAGGTCCATGGGAATGTCAGCGCCATAGCTGATATTAATGGGCTCTACGACGTGCAGCACGTGAAGTTCAGAGCCGGAATCGTCCATGAGACCATGAGCCGCAGCCAATAATCGATCTGTTGTGGTGCCCAGATCGACTGCCACAAGAATTTTCTGATACGCCATAACCCAATTCTCGATAAATCGCGCTCTTTGGCGCCTTTGGTTTATCCTGCCAATCTAGCATAAGGATATCTCTAAATTGGTTTATCTCATTATTTTTATCACAATCGCGGCGGCGCTGGGGCCGTTATTGAGTGTGTTGCCGAGTAAGCATCAGCGGGCGGTCGCTGATTTTCGCGAACGAGCTAGGCGGGCTGGAATTCTTGTGCAACTGCGGGAGCCTAAAAATATACCAGCGCGTTTACAGAGGGGGTCTGATGAGCCTCTAGTTTGTTATAGCCGGCGACTAAAGCCAGCCATTTCAGGTGTAGAGCCTGAGCTGTGGGTGCGCTCCCAGCTCGGATGGGAGTCGCGAAGCGGCGAGTCGGTTCCCCCGGCCATTATCGCGCTGACCGAGCACATTGACGTGATATTACTGAGTGACGAGGACATTCAGGTGTTTTGGGACGAAAAAGGAGGCGAGGCGGTTTTCATTCAGGTCGATAGACTGATTGAGCTAGGGATTAAGGGCGCTTTAACGGGAGCCTGAGAGGGATCTAATCGACTTTTTGGTCCATCAAATCGCAACAACTCCCGTTTCTCCCTTGACCTCAGGGTAATTCGCACCGTATATATGCGCTCCTTCAGCTGCGGATTCATGAAGGAAGTCCGCGCGCTCAAGGATGCGAAGCCGTTATCTATGCCAAAATCTCTCGTCATCGTCGAATCGCCCGCCAAGGCGAAAACAATTAACAAGTACCTCGGCAATGATTTTGTCGTGAAGTCCAGTGTTGGTCATATTCGCGATTTACCCACGTCGGGTAACAGCACCGCCTCCGACCCCAAAGAGCGCGCGGCTCAAGCGGCATTGACTCGAAAAATGGCCCCCGAGGCGAAGAAGCATTACCAGGAAAAGAAAAAACGCGAGCAGCTGGTTCGTAGAATGGGGATCGATCCTGATCGTGATTGGGACGCCCATTACGAAGTGCTTCCGGGTAAGGAGAAGGTCGTTTCTGAATTGCGCCGGTTGGCTGAGAAGTCCGACGCGATCTATCTCGCGACTGATTTGGATCGAGAGGGTGAGGCCATTGCCTGGCATTTGAGAGAGGCTATTGGTGGTGACGAAAGTCGGTATCAGCGCGTAGTTTTTAATGAAATCACCAAGAAAGCCATTCAGGAGGCTTTCCAAAAGCCTACAGAGCTCGACACTAATCGCGTTAATGCCCAGCAGGCGCGACGGTTTCTGGATCGTGTGGTTGGTTTTGAAGTATCGCCTTTGCTGTGGGCCAAAGTAGCCCGTGGTCTTTCCGCTGGACGCGTGCAATCGGTGGCCGTGCGACTTGTTGTTGAACGGGAGCGGGAAATCCGGGCGTTTGTTCCCGATGAGTATTGGGAGGTCCATGCCAATCTACTTCCCAAGGGTTTCGAGACCGTTCGATTTGAAGTTAAGTATCGAGCTGGAGAGAAGTTTGCGCCCAAAACCGAAAGTGAGGCCATGGCGGCAGTAGCTGCTCTTAAACCTGCCACTTTTGAGGTCAGTAATCTCGAGGCGCGAAAGACCAGCAGCAAGCCCGCCGCACCTTTTATTACCTCTACGTTGCAACAGTCGGCGAGCACTAGGCTGGGTTTTAGCGTCAAGAAGACTATGACCCTCGCCCAGCGGCTCTATGAGGCGGGTTACATCACCTACATGCGGACCGATTCCACGAATCTTAGCAACGATGCGGTTGCGGCGTGTCGGCAATACATTTCTAAACACTATTCCAATGAGTACCTCCCCGAGTCGCCTTTGCGTTACTCCTCTAAGGAGGGCGCACAGGAGGCACACGAGGCGATTCGCCCGTCAGACGTGCGAGTCACTCAGAACGACCTGCAAAGTATGGAGCGGGATGCTGAGCGCCTTTACGAGCTGATCTGGCGGCAGTTTGTTGCTTGTCAGATGACATCTGCGCGCTATCGATCTACAACCGTGACCGTTGCAGCCGCTGACTATGCACTGACAGCGCGGGGACGGGTTGTAGAATTTGATGGTTTCACGCGGGTGCAAGCGCCAATGTCACGCAAAGGCGATGATGCTGAATTACCCGCATTGACGGTTGGCGATGCCCTGACCCTTGAGCAGCTAGACCCCAAGCAGCATTTTACCAAACCACCGGCAAGATACGGCGAGGCTAGCTTGGTTCGAGAGATGGAGAAACGCAGTATTGGTCGACCTTCGACCTACGCGGCTATTATTTCTACGATTCAAGACCGAGGCTATGTGCGCCTGGAGAATCGACGCTTTTACGCCGAGAAAATGGGGGATATTGTGACCCAGCGGTTGCAGGCCTCATTTGCCGATTTGCTCGATTACGGCTTCACCGCCTCAATGGAAGCACACCTTGATGATGTCGCTGATGGACGCTTGGACTGGAAAGATTTGCTCAATGACTTCTACAACGATTTTCGAGGAAAGCTAGATCAGGCCGGTTCTCCAGATCCGGGTGGTATGCAACTGAATGACCCAACACCTACGGGTATTCCCTGTAGTGCTTGTAGTCGTCCCATGCAAATTAGAACGGCGAGTACCGGTGTGTTTCTCGGTTGTTCTGGCTATAGCTTGCCGCCCAAGGAGCGTTGCAAGAGCACGCTCAATCTGACTTCAGGTGACGAGGCGATCAGTGCCGATGCGGATGACGAGGCGGAGTCGCGTTTGCTACTCCAGAAGCGGCGCTGTGGACTCTGCAATACGGCTATGGACAGCTACCTTATTGATGAGCAGCGCAAATTACACGTTTGTGGCAATAATCCTGACTGCTCGGGTTACGAGGTTGAAGACGGTAAATTCCGCATCAAAGGGTATGACGGCCCGACCATTGAATGCGATAAATGCAGTGCCGATATGCAGCTGAAAAGTGGCAGATTTGGCAAGTATTTTGGCTGTACTAACGTCGAGTGTAAGAACACGCGCAAGTTATTACGGAGCGGGGAGGCAGCGCCCCCCAAAATGGACCCTGTGCCTATGCCTGAGCTCGCGTGTAACAAGGTCGAGGACCACTACATTTTGAGGGACGGCGCATCGGGGTTGTTTTTAGCGGCCAGCAAATTCCCTAAAAACCGGGAAACACGACCCCCGTTTTTGGACGAGCTGTTACCGCACCAAGGGGAGATCGATCCCAAGTATCACTTTTTGTTTGATGCGCCGCTTACCGATGACGCAGGCAATCGCACTCAAATCCGCTATAGCCGCAAGACCAAAGAGCAGTATGTCATGACGGATGTCGAGGGTAAGGCTACTGGTTGGAAAGCGTTTTTCGATGGCGGTGCCTGGCAAACCTCCGGAACTGCAAAGGTGGTAAAAAAGAAAGCCGCGCCCAAGAAGAAAGCAAAGGCCAAAGCCAAGAAAAAGGTTGCGGGGAAAAAGGCATCGGTTGCTACGAGTGCAGCGGGTGTGGGCGACGGATCTGCGCCAACCACTGAGGAATAAGCCGCTTGAGCAGTGCTTCTGGATTGGCCAATCACTCACTTTACATGGCGCGACTGCTGTTAGACGCCTGGAGCGATCAACTCAGTCGCGAGCGCGCTGAGGGTAATATTCTTGAAGCGGCTTTTGGTCCTGCGGTACGTTTACATTTACTGAATGCCTATGGTTGGTTTTTACTTGCGGTAGTGCGATTGACGCCGCTGCCAAAGCAGCCACCCCACAGTACATCGAATTTACCAGAACTGGGTCAGGGCATTGCCGAGCCCAGTGAGATCGCTGAGTACCGGGAGCTAGAGAGACAAGGTTGGCTTGCCGGCCTGCAAGCGGTACCCGAGCAGGGTGTCGAGCGGCCGCTGCCTCCCGGGCGCCTCGCGTCATCGTCGGGGAGACCTCAAGTAGAAGATTACCTGGCGTATGCCCGAGAACTTGAAGCGCTAATCAATCGCATGAGCACTGGCTTGGACGAATGTTGAGCAGAACCCCGAAATTAGAGGTTCGCGGGTGGTGCGCCGGTTGCTGGACTGATAACATTTAGCTTTCGCCATAAGATTAAGGACACCACATGACTACTGCTCTGTTGGAAATTGTCGATTTGGGTGACGGCGAAGTTGTATTGCAACGTGCTGAGGAGGAGGGCGTAGAGCCTCTTGTCAGTATTCAGTTTTCTGACGAGGCGTCTGCCTACCTCATGGAGAATAACCTTGAGGTTGCTAAAGCCATGATTCAAGCCGGAATACAGGCCGCGGCACGGTTGGCTGAAATGAGCAGTGTCGAGGTCGACGCTGACACAGCGGCATCTAAAAAGGTCGCAGGGGGACGCACTGTCCATTGAATGGGTAGTGCTTAGTTGACCCTTCTCTCCACACGCTGACTACCCACTGCCCACATGCTGACTTCCCACTGCCCCAAATGCTGGCAGGAATTAGTTAGCGGCGCAAAACCCCCACACTGACCCCTTCTATGGCAAAAGCCTGAGTAGCTAGGTCAACTTTTATCGGAGCGTAGGCTTCATTTTCAGCCAGCAGCATGACGTACTGACTGTTGGGCCGATGCAGTCTTTTTACCGTGACTTCATCATCGATACGAGCCACAACAATTTGCTGCTCTGCTGCAATGGGTGTGCTGTGCACGGCTAGGAGGTCGCCATCCAGAATGCCAGCGTTGATCATACTGTCACCGGTCACGCGCAGTAAGTAATCAGCTCTGGGGTTGAAGAAATGCGCGGGAATACTGCAGCGCTCCTCAATGTGCTCCTGTGCCAGCACTGGCGAGCCAGCCGCAACACGACCGACAACGGCAAGGCCTGCGGGTTCAGTATCCGCCAGCCGAATACCCCGGGAAGCACCGGCGATCATCTCTATTGCGCCTTTGCGTGCCAAGGCCTTCAGGTGCTCCTCAGCCGCATTGGCACTTTTAAAGCTAAGCTCACGCGCGATTTCTGCTCGAGTGGGCGGATAGCCAGTGTCATCGATACAGCGCTTGATGACGTCGAGAACCTGTTCTTGGCGAGCGGTTAGCTTGAGCATTGAACTACTCCTTGGACTGGTTTTCTATACAGGCTGTTATTATATACAGTAAAACTGGCGATGTCACCTGGCGGCTCTTCGTGCGCACATTGAGTGGCCTTGACTCTCTGCTGTGGGTTAGCATCGGGTTTTTCTTGTTGATGTTTATCTCAGTTATGGACGTTTCTGTTCAAGTTCTTGCCACGGAATTGGCCCCTTTTGCGGCTTACACCAATTTGCCTGTCGCTGTCCTAGTGTTGGCAGTTTTGTTGGCGGTGGGTTTGCTAGGACATATTTTAATTGCCCGGTTAGTCGGTCAGTTGCAGCGCTCAGCAGAAC
This sequence comes from uncultured Luminiphilus sp., assembly GCA_938091995.1. Classification (GTDB taxonomy): domain Bacteria; phylum Pseudomonadota; class Gammaproteobacteria; order Pseudomonadales; family Halieaceae; genus Luminiphilus. The sequence continues at coordinate 19,254 of CALKNZ010000044.1, forward strand.
GCTCTGAGATGCGTTGGGATAACGTACTGGCAGATGCGCTCATGCGTCCAAGCAAGTGGGCTATGTGGCTGGTGGTGGTCTATTTATCTCTGAGTTTGTTTGAGGGTGCCGAACAATTCAGGACTTTGGTGAGACAGGCTGCAGATACCGCGCTTATTCTACTTTTGGCGTGGACGGCACAAAGAGCGCTTAAGGGCGCTGAGGCTGAATTACTCAGCGAGCATCGTGGGCAGCGGCAGTCTGATGACCGGGCAACGATTCGTGCGACCTTGCGATTGGTTCGCATTAGCCTGGGTGTTGTCGTCGTACTGATGGTTTTGCAGTCTCTTGGGGTGTCTGTATCCGGACTGTTAGCTTTTGGAGGTATTGGCGGGATTGCGGTCGGTTTTGCGGCGAGAGACTTGCTGGCGAACTTCCTTGGGGGGCTAAGTATCTATCTTGATCGACCCTTTACCGTCGGCGACTGGATACGGTCTCCGGATCGAGAAATTGAGGGAACCGTCGAAGATATCGGTTGGCGGATGACCCGGATCCGCACATTTGATCAGCGGCCGCTGTACATACCTAACTCCATTTTCTCCAGTGTCGCGGTCGAGAACCCCTCCCGAATGAACAATCGCCGAATCTACGAGACGATCGGTATACGGTATGACGATGTGGCTGTCATGGACAAAATCGTGTCCGAGGTTAAGGCTATGCTTGAGAGCCACGAAGCGATTGATTTGCAGCGAACGCTGATGGTTAATTTCGTGGCTTGTGGCCCGTCTTCGCTAGATTTCTTTGTCTATGCGTTCACTAAAACAACCGATTGGGCGACCTATCATGGTATCAAGCAAAATATCCTGTTGCAGATCTTAGAGATCATTGCCAATCAGGGGGCTGAAGTGGCCTTTCCCACGCGTACGCTTCACTTGGAAAGTGAGCCAGAGCTGAGGCCATCAGACACTGACGCTTTAGCAACTTAGCGTAGAGACTGCTGCTCCGGTGGCACCTGGCTCACTGGAGGCGGCGCTGCATCGGCGGCGCTTTTTGCTTTTTCTATAGCGGCCTCAAGTTCCTCTCGCTCATAATCTGCTGCGCCAATCTGGTAGACCTCACCCCAGGTCAGTTCTTGCCAAGTTGCTATGATTTTCAACACAGGATGATCAAAGTAGCGAATATAGCCTTCGGCAATCGACCGGGTATCTGCAACATGAATGAAGTGACGCCAGGGCCAGATTTCAGTGGGGGAGAACCTGTTTCGATCGTCGATTTCGGGTTCCACCTCTCGAAAAAATCCGGTTGTAGGATCCACGAATTCAATCAGGGGCAGTCCGGCATTTAGATGTTCCTCGATAGCTTTGAATGTAGCCTGACGCCTTGAGACCGTGCGTTCGGGCAATGGTGCTAACGAAGTCTTATCACGCCACAGTCTTTGCGCGGGAGCTATGGGTGGTGGGGTCATAAAGAACCCCTCAGGCAGGTAAGTCGCTTGGGTATTCCACCAAAAATTCACGCCGAATCGCAGCGTATCTCCAGTGCGAATTTGCACAAACCCTTGAAGCTGTGGCCATTGTGAATCGTCTCCTGAGTTGTCAAGGATAATGGGCAAATTGGCGACTTCGGGAGCTTGCAACCAGCCGGCACTTAGCTGTAGTCGATCGGGGTTGCTCCGGGTTAACTGACTGAGCCCCTGGGATAACAGTTCGAGTGGTCTTACGCTAAAGCTTTTGGGCAAAACGAGCAGTGGCTCCGAGGGTTCTTCGGCCTCTTCTTCGGGGGTATCCAAGGCATCCACTGGAGGAGGGTTCGTCCCGGCTTCGGACTCCAAAAGAGCAGTCTCGCTGTAGGCAGACAGCCAATCGGCTCCGGCATTTGCGGGTTTGTCAGGCGCATCGATCATTTCCAGTGCAATGGCCTCAGGTTTCTCATCCGAAGTTGTTTGCGGTATTGCTCCCTCTGTATCGATCGCGCTATCACCATTGCGCTCTATTTCATCGCCGTTGTTGGACGCTGCATTCATCGCGAGCTTTAGTGCCTGTTGCTGTGCGGCCAGAGCTTCTGCCTTGGCCTCGGCGACAATGTCTTGAGGATCGGGAATCAGCAACGTGATCGAACCGTCGGCTTCTGCAATAACCTGAGCTTGGGGGTATCGCACAGACAGGTCTTTTAACAGCTGGTCATCTCGTAGGCGACGATGGCTTAATGGATATTGAGTCGAAGGGTAAGGGGGCCAGGCCTCCGAAGTGACCACTTCATTGCGATCATCCACCAATACAGCGAGCTCAACACGTAGCCACCCAGAGCCCGCATTGGGGTCGACAGACTCGGGAACGTTGACAGGTATGGGCGTCGTTTCCTGCGCGAAACTGACGCAACTCACCAGTAATAGGCTGAGCGGCCATGCAGCGTGTTGCTGACCTTTCATGATGTCTCCTGATCAAGTTTTTCAAGTAATGCTTCAATAAAACTTTGACGTTCTGCCAGAGCTGGTAATTCACAACTAAAGCGCAATTTATTGGAGCCTGCGAGTCCATAGGTGGTGGGATTCCCCTGAACAAGCTTTACGAGTGTCATGGGTTCTACCTGTGTTTGATCGGTAAATACGATGCTACCACCCCCGTCGCCCACTTCAATTTCAGCAATACCCAAACGTTGTGCGCGCACTCTGATGCCCGCTTGAGTAAATAGGTTTTTCGTGGCGTCGGGGAGTAAGCCAAAGCGGTCTATCATTTCAACCTGAATCTCCCGTAGTGCCTCCTCAGTTGACGATGCTGCAATGCGCTTATACAGCACTAATCGTGAGGTGATGTCAGGCAAATAGTCGTCAGGAATAAGTGCGGGAATATGCAGCTTTACTTCAGTGCCGCTGTCTAGTGGGCCATCGACGTCTGGAATTTCGCCCCGTTTGAGCGCTCTCACGGCGTTATTGAGCATGTCTAGATACAGCCCAAATCCAACGCTGTGTATTTGTCCCGATTGCTCGTCCCCTAAAAGCTCGCCCGCACCGCGAATTTCCAGATCATGAGTAGCAAGGAGGTAGCCAGCTCCCAGTGCGCCAGCGGCCTCTATAGCTTCGAGACGTTTTTCGGCGTCTGAGGTCATCGTAGACCTCGGGGGACAGAGTAGGTAAGCATAAGCCTGATGATGAGATCGACCAACACGCCCTCGCAGTTGATGGAGTTGCGCGAGTCCAAACTTATCCGCACGATCGATAATAATAGTGTTCGCATTGGGTATATCAATGCCGGTTTCAATAATCGTGCTACACACTAAAATGTGGTGACGCAGGTGATAGAAGTCTGACATGACACCCTCAAGTGCCGCCTCGCGTAACTGTCCGTGCCCTACGCCGATGGAAAGGTTGGGTAACATTTCTCGAAGGCGATTCGCGGTCTCTTCAATTGTTTTGACTTCGTTGTGTAGGTAGTAAACCTGGCCACCTCGAAGCGTCTCTCGCAGAATGGCCTCCTTAACCAAGGACTTAGAGTGCTCTCGGACAAAGGTCTTAATCGATAAACGGCGGGCCGGAGGTGTGGCGATAATGGATAGGTCGCGCAACCCTCCCAGTGCCATGTTGAGCGTTCGGGGAATGGGTGTCGCGGTCATGGTGAGAATGTCGACCTGCGCACGCAGGGCCTTAATCGCCTCTTTTTGTTTAACACCGAAGCGGTGCTCTTCATCAATAACTAACAGCCCTAAGTCTTCAAAGGCAAAGTTACTTTGCAATAGCTTGTGGGTGCCAATAAGTAAATCGATTTCCCCTGAGGCCACACGTTTTTGAATCTTGACGATATCGCTATTTGATTGAAAGCGAGAGACCACCTCTACAGTTACGGGCCATTCAGCAAATCGATCTCGAAAACTGTTGTGGTGCTGTTGAGCTAGCAGCGTGGTGGGCACAAGGATCGCCACCTGCTTGTCGTTTTGTATGGCAATAAATGCTGCTCGCATTGCCACTTCAGTTTTCCCAAACCCGACATCGCCACACACTAAGCGGTCCATGACTTTGGCAGTACACATATCGGCACGCACAGCTTCAATGGCCGCGCTTTGATCAGGGGTTTCCTCAAACGGAAATTCTTCTGAAAAACGTTGCCAGGCTGTTTCGTCAAGTTCGCACTGGAAACCCTGCCGGGCTTCTCGACGCGCATAGACTTCAAGGAGTTGCGCTGCGACGTCGTTGGCCTTTTCACGAGCTTTACGCCGGGCTTTTTCCCATTGCTCGCTGCCCAGTCTGTGTAGCGGTGCTGTATCGGGATCGGCACCGGTATAGCGAGCGATTAAGTGAAGTGATCCAACGGGGACATAGAGTTTGTCAGCATCGGCGTATTGCAGTAACAAAAACTCTGCTGGAGCACCGTCAATTTCTAAGGATTGCAATCCCATGTAGCGTCCCACACCGTGCTGAAGGTGAACAACGGGCACCCCGGGGCGCAGTTCAGTGAGATCGCGAACAATGGCATCGGCGTTGCTGTCATCTGCGGTCTGACGTCGTCTACGCTGGGCCACACGTGCGCCAAAAATCTGGTTTTCAACAATGAGTGTGGGTTTGCCCTTACCCTGATATAAGCCACGATCGACCGGTGCGACGGTAATGCCCAGGGCAATGGCTTGTGCTTCGAAGTCCGGCCACCCGGCAACAGGTGTCGGATGAAGTCCTAGCTCTTTCAAACCCTCTAGCAGTACTTCCCGCCTGCCGGGTGACTCCGCACATAGCAGCGCCGGTCCTTGGTGGGCTTTGATAAACGTAGACAGTCTCTCTAGTGCTGTTGCGCCTGCTGACACGCTGTGCAGATCGGGGGGTGCCAGCAAACCGGTTTTTTGGTGAACCGGCGCATCCTGTTCGGTACGCAGTTCGAGTACGGCATGTCGGCCCAAATCCTCGTAAAGGATCTCCGTGGGAATAAAGACCTCGGAGGGTGGTAATAGTGGCCGCCTGACATCCACACCATACTCGTCATAGCGAGAAGTGATTTCTGTCCAGAACCGACTGGCAGCTTGATAGTGATCACCTACAGTGATCAGTGCGGCATGGTCAGGAAAATAATCAAATACCGTTCCGCAGTTGTCAAAAAACAGTGGTAGGAAATACTCGGCGCCGCCGGGAACGCGGCCGGCACAAATTTCATTAAACAAAGGGCAAGCTTCCGCATCGCCATCAAACTTTCGGTACCAGTTCAGTTTAAAGCGACGGATGCCTTCTTCCGTGAGGGGAAACTCCCGTGCGGGTAAGAGGCGAATTGAAGCGACTTTATTGATCGTTCTTTGGGTTTCCGGATCAAAGGTGCGTAAACTTTCGATTTCCGCATCAAATAGGTCGATGCGGTAGGGCACTTGGCTTCCCATGGGGAAGATATCTAGCAGTGACCCGCGGACCGCGTATTCGCCGTGTTCGTAAACAGTATCGACAGCCCGGTAACCGTTTAAGGTGAGGTTGTGGATAAGCGTTTTACTGTCTAGAGCTTGTCCCACGTCTAATACGAGACTACTGCCCGCCACGTAATGCACCGGGGGAGTGCGCTGCATGAGCGTGGTAATCGGAACGATTAATATGCCCTTGGCAATGTCCTTGAGTCGATGAAAGGTACTGAGACGTTCTGAAACAATATCCTGGTGGGGTGAGAAATTGTCGTAGGGCAAGGTCTCCCAGTCAGGGAGCGTGAAAATATCAAGCTCGACGGCACTGAAAAGGGGCAATTCCCGCTCGAGAGCCGCCGCACTTGCAGAGCTGGGAACCACAACAACAAGCAGATCTTGCTGGTTGGCGATTTCCGCGATGGCCATGGCGGTGGCTGCGCCTGGGCAGGGTCCCAGTGCCGAGCGGGATCCGGGCTTCTCTGGCCACGGGGTCGAAGCTACGAGTGTGGAAAACATGCATTATCCGTAGAGAGGGATGGTCAATGTGCCAATAGTGCCAAATTGGCGCCATTCTTTGGGCGTGTTGGCCGCA
>CALKNZ010000045.1 GCA_938091995.1 uncultured Luminiphilus sp.
TTGTTAGACCGCCACTTTAAACTGGGCTGCCTGACGATCAAGGCTGCGCTTTGCAAGACGCTTGGCATTGGTGAGCATCTCGTCTCCGGACACCGGAAGCAAGGAGCTTGTGCGCACATCATATCGACCCACGAGAGCCAGCTCACTAGCGACTACGGCATCAATCACGGCACCAAGAGAGGTCGCCTCATCAACCTTGGTGGTTATGACCCCCGCCAATGGCAGGTGCTGACTATGATCGAGTATCTCGCGCAGGTACTCGCTACTCGCGGTAGCAGGAAGCGTGACAAAGGCTGCGAGCCCGCCGCGTTGTCGTGACAACAACGTTAGCACCGGGTCCTGAGACCCAAGGGCCGGTGTTAGTGCCTGGGTGTCAACAATGATTTCCCGTGCCCAGCGACAATCTGACAGTATCTGCCCTAACTCGCTATGACTTTGAGCACTGTATTGCCTAATGTTCATTCGGGTTGCCAGTTGGGCCAAGACCGTGTCACGGCTTGGATCACCACAGTGCACCAACGCAATTTGCTCTGGCGACAGATGACCCATACCGGCTTGTAACAAAGCGGTAGCTGTTTGAGTTTTGCCACTTCCGCTGCCGCCAATAATGGCCTTAATTCTGAAACCGCCAAGCTCTTCACTAGAGAGACTGTGCAAGGACGATGTCAAATGCTGAATTACCTGCTGCCATGCGGTATGCAGACTTTCAACATGGGCAACACGGTCGGCCAGTTCACCTGCCAAAACCCGTCCTATACCTAAAGTTGCTAACCGCTGAGCAACCGAAGCTGCCACCGGACGTGAGCCCGCGGTGTCCTGCCAGCGACGCTCTCCTAGTGCCTGCTGTAACGTTTCGCGCAAACTGGCGAGTTCCCGCTTGAGCTGCGCCAATTGAATCTCATTATTATTCGTGGCAGTTGAGGAGGTACGTAGCGTCGCAGCCCGTGTCATGTCGGGTAACTCTGATGTTGCACATATCTCGATGCCATCACTCGTACGCTGGCTCGACAGTACGAGTGCATCCGGTCCCAGATGCTGCCTGACCTGATCTAAAGCGGCTCGATTATCTCTGCCTGTAAAGCGCTGAACATTCATTCTCGTTATCTCCTTAACTGCGACGGAAAACCGACGGTTCTCCGTCTTCTATATATTTATATGCAGGTACCGTGCCAATCACCCGGCATTACCGACAGTAGTCACCACACGAATGCTCTTATCGGCGGGGACCTCCTCATACGCGAGGATATAAAAGTTGTTCATGCGGCCCCGCAACAAGCGCGATAAAAATGTTCGGATCATGCCGGACACCAGCAAAACAGGGCCGGCGCCTTCACTTTCCATACGGGCGGCAGAATCGCCAATGCTGCGCACTAAATTATCCAGCAGGTTCGGCTCTACAATGCCGCGGTTTTGCTGTAGCGACTGACCGATCATTTGCTCAAGCTGAGCGTCAAGCACCATCACCGGCAACTCCTGACTCATGCCATTAACCGACTGAAATATTGACGGACCCAGCGCCACTCGAACTGATGCTGTCAAAGAATCCGGATCGATCTCAGGGCCACGGTGGCTGGCCAAGGTCTCAGCAATGGTCCGCATATCGCGAATGGGAACACCTTCCTCAAGCAGGTTGTGCACCACTCGGGTAATGTCTGCCAAAGACATCGCGCCAGGTATGAGGTTTTCAACTAACTTCGGTGACGTCTGCTTGAGACGCTCAAGTAGCTGCTGCACGCCATCTTGACCAATTAACTTCTGAGCATTGTTGCGCAAGAGCTGACTCAAATGGGTGGCAATAACAGTACTGCCATCCACAACGGTATAACCGGCAGTTTGCGCGGTATCACGCTGCGTGGGATCAATCCAAAGAGCCTCTAAACCAAATGTGGGGTCCTTAGTTTTTATGCCTTCGACATCGCCAAAAACTTGTCCGGGGTTAATCGCCAGCTCACGATCGGGCATAACCTCACCCTCCCCCATTGAGACGCCGTGAACGCTGATACGGTACTGCGTAGGGCCCAAATCAAGATTGTCACGAATGTGTACCGAGTCGATAAGAAAACCCAGCTCTTGAGAGAGCTTTTTACGGACCCCTTTGATGCGGCTCAGTAGGTCACCGCCTTGGTTGGTATCCACAAGGGGAATTAAGCGATAGCCCACTTCCAGGCCTATGAGGTCAACCGTTGAGACATCCTCCCAGCTCAACTCTGAACTCTTGGGCTTTTCCACATCGATGGGCTCGAATTCCTCTACGACTGCGTCTGCCGTCAAAGACTGCTGCTTTAGAAATCCAGCGACCCCCAACAACAACGCAAAGGATAAAAACACTAGGTTGGGCATGCCGGGGACAATACCCATCAGTCCAATCACACCCGCCGCCACAAACAACACCCGCGGATTGGCAGTTAACTGTCGAGTAACCTCGGCACTCATATCCTGCTCGGTGGACATGCGTGTCACGATAATGGCCGTCGCTGTAGACAACAGCATAGAGGGTATCTGCGCTACAAGGCCGTCACCAATGGTCAACAACACATAATTTTGTGCCGCGGTACCCGCATCGAGATTGTGCTGCAAGGTACCAATAGCGAAGCCACCAATAATATTGATAAACAAAATTAAAATTCCGGCAACAGCGTCACCGCGAACAAACTTTGAAGCTCCGTCCATCGCGCCGTAAAACTCAGACTCCTGACCAATGCGCTCACGACGTTCAATGGCATCCTCTTGAGAAATAAGCCCCGAGTTTAGATCTGCATCAATGGCCATCTGTTTACCGGGCATTGCATCAAGGGTAAAACGCGCTGTGACCTCCGAGACTCGACCGGCACCCTTGGTGACCACAACAAAGTTGATAACAACGAGAATCGTAAATAGAACCAGACCGACTGCGAAGCTGCCGCCGACAACAAACTCACCGAAAGCCTCGATCACCTTGCCCGCTGCACCAGGCCCGGTGTGGCCATTGAGCAGAACCACGCGGGTTGAAGCAACGTTGAGTCCCAATCGCATGAGCGTTGAAATTAGCAATACGGTAGGAAAGACCCCAAAATCCAGCGGCCGAGTTGAATATATAGACGCCATCAAGACAATGATCGACAGCGCAATATTAAAGGTGAATAAGATATCCAGCGCAGCCGGTGGCAAAGGCAAGATAATCATGGCCAACATGAGCAAAATCATTGCCGGGGTGCCCAGTCCGCTCATAATTGTGGCGAGACTCTGGGGGGGTGCTGTAGCAACATTAGTCGCCATCATTTAGCTCCTTATTCATGATGTCGGCATACTCTTGGGGTAACTCAATCGATTCAGGACGCGGCACGTAATCCGTGGCCTGCGCCTTTCGCAGATGGAAGACATAGGCCAAAACACGCGCAACGGCTAAAAACAGGTTGCCTGGAATTTCATCACCCGCCTCAGTGCTGGCAAATAGCGCTCGGGCCAGAGGGGGCTCTTCGTAAATAACAATGTCATGGGCTCTGGCAATGTGCCGGATCTGCATAGCCATGTGATCAGCGCCCTTTGCCAACACCCGGGGTGCAGTGTTGCCCTCCTGGTCGTACTTAAGGGCGACAGAAAAGTGTGTGGGGTTTGTAATTACAACATCTGCCGTCGGTACGTCTGCCAGCATGCGGCGATCGGCAATCTCACGCTGCTTTTGCCGTATCTTGCCTTTCATTTCAGGATTACCGTCGGTCTCCTTCATTTCATCTTTCACTTCTTGCTTGGTCATACGTAGCTTGCGCGTGTGATCCCAAAGCTGAAAAGGCACATCGATAGCCACGACCAAAATCAAACTGGCGGATAAAAAAATCAACGTCAGCATGATCATGCGGCCAGCCTGAGCAATGCCTTCACCGACAGGCAAGGAAATCAAACCCATGACCTCGCTCTCAAAGGACAGCAAAACCAGCACGGCAACACCGGAGACCAGAAAAAATTTGAGCAGGCTTTTAACCAATTCTAAAAGTGACTTCCGTGAAAAAATGCGCCCGAACCCTTTGATGGGATCGATCTTATCGAGCCCGGGAGACATCGATTTTAAAGAGAAGATGAGCCCGCCCATGACAGAGGGTCCCAGAAGTGCCACGAAGACGGTTAGCGCCAGAAATGGCACGATCATTTCTAGACCTGACATAAGAGTAGCGCCCAAAAATGGCGCCACCTCATCGGTCACTTTCATCGCCGTCGATGGCGGGGTTAGCGCTCCGGTAAATAAACGCGTCACAGCATCCATCGCAAACTCGCCGGTGAGCCAGAGGGCTACGGCACAGGGCAATAACATAAGTAACGTATTCAGTTCCCGAGAACGCGCAACCTGACCTTTTTCTCTAGCCTGCTGCAGTCGTTTGCTGGTGGGGTCTTCTGTGCGTTCCTGACCTGTCTGCTCTTCTGCCACAGGCCCCCCTTACATGAACACAGCCGGAACCTGCATCAACGCCTGATCCAGAAACTGGGAGAGCGCGGCGATGAGGTTGGGCATATTAATGAACAAAACGAAGAAGCCCCCCATAAGGGTCATGGGGAAGCCTACGGCAAAAATATTGAGCTGAGGGGCGGTTCGGGTAATCACACCAAAGGTTACGTTTACCATAAGCATCGCAGCCATGGCTGGTAACGCCAATGAAATACCACTGGCAAAAACCTTGCTGCCCAGGGCCGCCACGGCACCCAAGCTACTAACAGGTATACCGGATAAATTCGCAGGCAATATTTGGTAGCTGTCGATCACTGTAGCGATCAAAATGAGATGGCCGTTTAAACTCAGGAACAACAGCGTCGCGAGGATCACATACATCTGTGATAGCACGGGTACTTGCACACCGTTTTGGGGATCTACTGCCATTGCAAAGCCAAGGCCCATGGTCATGGAAACTGCCTGGCCCGCGTAAACCACTGCGCCGAAAACTAACTGCAGGACAAAGCCAATAGCAAAACCAATACCCACTTCACGAATAGCCATGAGTAAACCGTTGGCACTAAACAGGTCAGTGGTTGGTGGCGTGGGTATGATGGGTGCAGCCAATGCGGCGATAAGAACTGCCAGTAAAACTCTAAAGCGAACCGAAACACCTGAGGCGCTAAAGACTGGCGCGATCAATAACATGGCAGACACGCGCAAAAATGGCGCTGACCACAGCACCATTTTTTCCAACACCAGCTCTGCAGGTATGGGCAACATGATCTAACCCACCAACCCTGGAATATCCATGAACAAACGCTGAGCAAAGGTCGTCAAAATGCGTAGCATCCAGGGTCCGATGACAAATAACGTCACCACTAGCGCCAGCAGCTTGGGAATAAAACTCAGGGTCATTTCTTGAATCTGGGTCGCTGCCTGAATAACACCGACAAACAATCCCACCGCCAAAGCAGCGCCTAACAGCGGACCCGCAAGCAATACGGCAAGCCACAGTGCGTCACGTCCAAGGTCTAATACGATTTCAGGTCCCATAGTTTGCGCCTCAGACCGCGAAACTGCGCACAAGGGTGCTGGTAACCAGCGCCCAGCCGTCGATCAACACAAACAGCATGAGTTTGAAAGGCAAGGAAATAATGATCGGTGACAGCATCATCATTCCCATCGCCATGAGAATCGCTGCAACCACTAAATCAATAACGAGAAAGGGTACGAACAACAAAAAGCCAATCTGGAAGGCCGTCTTTAATTCGCTGACAAGAAATGATGGCAGCAGAACGAACATAGGCACATCGTCCTGACTAGCGAAGGCGCCATAACCGCCCATTTCTGCAAACATGGTGAGGTCTGAGTCGCGGGTTTGCGTGAACATGAATTCACGAAATGGAATTGAGGCGGCTTCCAATGCACCCTCGAAGCCAACAACGCCATCGAGAAAAGGCTGTAGCGCCGTGGTCCAAGCGACATCGAACACTGGAGCCATGATAAAGAGCGATAGAAAAAGTGATAACCCTAAAATAATTTGATTAGAGGGTGTTTGAGCCGTGCCCATGGCCTGACGCAGAATCGCCAACACAATCAGTACTCGGGTAAAAGACGTCATAGTGATCAGCATGGCGGGCAGCAAAGTGAGTACCGTCATGACCAGCAGAATCTGTATGCCTAAGGCATAGTCACTGCCGCCGTTTGCATTAGGCGTGGTCGATACCAGAGGAATCGTAGCCTGCTGTGCCAGGGCACTCTCAGGCAGCCAAAAAGCCAGCGCTGCCGCAATAACTAGGAACGCCTTCACGAGGCACTGTCCTTCTTACCCATAACGTTTTGCCAAACTTCAGAGAATTTCACAGGGGGCGCCGGGGGCGTATCCTGCACCACTGGCGGCTCATCAAAGACATGTAAAGCGGCGACTCGCCCAGGCGCTACGCCGAGTAAAATTTGTTGATCGCCCACGCTTACCAATACAGCTCGTTCACGCTGTCCTAAGCCAAGACTGGAGACGACTCGCATCTGCCCGCCAACCGCTTGACCCACACCGTTAACTCGACGCATGACCCAAAGGGCACCAAACAACAAGCCAATAACCAATGCTAAAGACGCTATGACCTGACCCAAGTAGGACCACGAAAAAAGATCGGCGGTGCTTGGAAGCGTTTCACCAGCGCCGGTCTCACCCAGAGCCATGGTGGGGATAGCAAGCAGTATTGGTAAGGTGCGCAACATAATCAGCCGCCCAACTGCTGTAGCCGTTCTTTGGGGCTCACGACATCGACCAAGCGCAGACCAAACTGGCCCTCCGCAGAGACTACTTCACCTCTGGCAACCAACGTGCCATTGACCATAAGATCCATGGGTTCGGTGACACTTCTGTCAAAGGTCACAACACTGCCAGAGGCAAGGGCAAGCAATTCTTTTATGGTCATACGCCGACGACCCACTTCTACGGTGAGGTAGACCGGCACGTCCATAAGAAGATCAAGATCGATCTCTCCATTCCCTTCCCCAGTAACGTCAACAGCACTCTCATTTAGTTCAGGTGGTGTTGCCGTTGTCATGTCTTCCTGCTCTTCAGCCATTATTTACTCCTAGAAAAATTAGTAATCTGAACGGCACGGCTGCTGTCATGAGCGCCATATTTGCCAAGCGCTATGCCACGACCTTCAACCATCAGTTGAGCCGTCTGTGGTTCATCGATAGGGATGACCGTACCGACCTTAAAGGCCAGCAGATTGCGCAAGCTGGTTTCCAAGAGGGAAACCACGCCGCATAGTTCAACATCAATTTCAGGCACAGCGCTTTTTAAGCGTGCCTCCCATTCTGGCTCTACTACGGCTTTAGGTTCTTCCCTGCGCGCAGGCATCAGTCTTTGTGCCTGCAACGCCATCGACTCGTAAGGCAACAGCAATCGAAACTCACCCTGATAATCACTAGAGCAGGTCACCGAGTAAGTCAGAACGACATAGCCCAACTCAGCCGGCAACAGTGATAGTCGATCAGTAGTGATGTCGACGTAGAGATCTCCGGGCTCAAGAACGAGCCGGTCAGACCATATTTCAACCAGCGTGCGCAACACGTCTTTACCCAGTTGTTCGCTGAGGCGTTGTTCGCTGGGGGTCACTTTTCCGGCCAGCTTTGGCGATGCAACCGTGCTGCCGCCAAAGTATTGATTCACTAAAAAGGACAAAAATCCACCCGGAATTTCCAAGTGACTTTCTCCCTCGAAGGGTTTGATTTCAGTCGTGATCAAAGCAACTCGATCAGGCATGGCCGGGATGAGATCACCCACTTTTGCAAACAAAGGGGCGAAGGGCTCAATCGTTGCTTCCTGGCCAAAATTCCTTAGTAATACACCCTGCAGCGCCTCTGCGTGCGCGCGCAACAGACCATCGAGCTCCGACCACTTTGACAGCGTCAGGGCTTCACCAGCACCGAAGTCGTGGGATTTAAAATGACCGTCATCAAACACGTCATTGGTAACCGCGTGATCGACGAGGGCTTCTATTTCCTCTTCGCTTAGAACCGGTTGATTGTCATCGACTTCAGACACGGCAACACCTATTGGATAACAAAGGCTGTGAAATATACGTCTTCAACTCGATCGCCCTTAGGGTCAAGTTCAAGTACGTCATTCACTGCTTTAAGGGATTCAACACGCAGGCGCTCGCGCCCGGCAATTGTGCGTACTTCGTCAAATTTCTGCGAGGCAAACAGCAACAGCAGTCGATTTCTCAGCGCCGGAACGTTGTGCTGAGCATCATCCATCACGGTTTTTTCATACCCGACCAAATCGACTTCAGCCTGAATGTACCGTGTTGACCCTTCATGCTCGACAGCAGCAAGGAGCTTACCCACGGTGATATAGATATTGTGGCGATCGTCCTTCTTCTTGCGATCGCTTTCTTCCTCTTCATCTTCTTCAGCCACTGTACTTTCAGCGGCTTCTGGGTCGTCAGCCATCATCTTTCCGGCAAATAAACCTGCGCCTATGCCGATACCTAGCAATAGGACGGCACCTAGTATGATTAGGATGAGCTTGCGCTTACCCCCACTACTCTCCTCAGACTGATCCTCGTCTGCAGATTTTTTCTTTTTGGTGGCTTCATCTTCCGCCATTGTTTCCATTCCTTTGTCAGTGTCTGCAAAATTGCAGGACGGTGACCTATCATTACCAATAGATAAGCAACCGGCATACCACGCAGATTTAATTTATAATAAACAATAGTTTAGGCGCGACTTTTTGACTGGCGTCAGTGTTTTGACAGGCAGCAAAAGATCAACGTCAACTAGCCTAGCCGCAAAGTGGTATGCGTGGAAGGGAAGGAACTGGGTAGACTAAAAGTTTGAGCGAATTAACGCCTCTACAATCAGCTTTCTTTGGGCACGAGCCAAAGGGGTTGGGCGCAAGCCGCTATGCATAGGCATCAAAAATGCGGTTAGGGTCTGAGCTTTGATCGGATTTGCTTGGACGCA
>CALKNZ010000046.1 GCA_938091995.1 uncultured Luminiphilus sp.
TCATAAATTCCCAGGATTTGCTACAGGCAACCTTAGATTCGGTTTCTGAAGCGGTGGTAACGATGTCACGAGAAGGCAAAATTCTAACCATTAATGCCGCGTCAAAAGCAATGTTTGGCTATTCATTATCGGAGATTAAAGGCCAACAGATTTCGACTATCGCCCGGGAAGAAGAACTAGTCGACCTTAGCAAGGAGCTTTTTGCTGATGCCAAAACAATTGAAATTGGAAGCTTCGTCAGAAGAGTGCAAACAAGACTTTCCAGAAAAGATGGGTCTCGTTTTATCGCGTCGATTGAACTTCGTGACGTGGAAATTAATGGAGACCAGGTCTTTATCAGCTTCATTATTGACCTCACTAGAAAAAAAGAATTTGAAAGTACCGTAAAAGCTTTGAGCTCAGCAGTGGAAGAGTTGGCTGCTGGTATTGTGTTACTAAATAATGAATCGCAAATAACTTACAACAATGCTTATTTTTCAAAACTGCTCAACATTCCCTCACAGGTTGCCATCGCAGGGCTGTCAATCAATGAACTGTTTGATCGTGTAGCTCTTCAGATTAAAAACTTAGACGCTGTTGGTGCTGAATCAAACAAGAGGCTGCTACTAAAATTTTACGAAAACCTATCCACACCTATTACGCTTTTTACAAAAACGGAGCGCATATTAAGCCTGCGCGTTCAGGCTCTTGAAGGGGGAAATACTATATTGACCCTGACCGATAATACTGACGAGCAGCAACGGCAGCTTCAGCTAGAGCAAACGACAAAACTTGCGACACTCGGCGAAATGGCGGCAGGTATTGCCCATGAGCTAAATCAACCGTTAAACGCCATAAAACTCACTGCCAACAACCTCATTAGGCAATATCAACACGATAAAGCGAAAGCCGAACAAACCATCAAGGCAAAATTGGAGCAAATCAGCAGTCAGGTTGACCGCGCCGCTAAAATTACCGACCACATGCGGACATCGGCGCGCTTGGCAAACGAGCAGCATGCAGTAGCTGATATCGCCCAGGTGGTCAAGGATACTAATCTATTGGTTGAATCCAGCTTAAGGCTTGAAAGCATTGAATTTCGAACGCAAATCGATGCTTCGTTACCCCACTGCAAACTCCATCCCATCCGACTTGAACAAGTATTGCTCAACCTCGTTACCAATGCGCGTGACGCCTATAAAGAGCGTCAAACAGACGAAAGCGTCCAATGGATATTGATTAGTGCACGTCAAAAAAACCCGCAAAGTCTCGAGCTTAAATTCGAAGACTCCGCCGGGGGCATTCCAAAAGGCGCTCTCGAGAGAGTTTTCGATCCTTTTTACACCACGAAGGAAGTCGGTAAAGGCACTGGACTGGGACTATCAATCTCCTATTCGATTATTACAGACGCTGGCGGCACCTTATCGGTAAAAAATACTGGCGTTGGCGCACAGTTCACAATACTGCTGCCTACTTAACTAGCCACTGAACTGCCGATCACCAACTCTGGCAATCAGTGCTGGCGTTTCTTCTATCGTATAATCACGATTTAAAATTGAGCTCACAAAACGCCACTGACTCACTGTCGCATCAGGGGTCATTGTCACCTTGGACCAACCTCGACGATAAGTATCGAGCGCCAGCAACTCGGGGCTACTGTCTTGCAATAGCTTTGCCAGCTGCTTCGGCGGCAAAGGGAAGTAACTTTCCAGTCCTGGACTCGTGATGCCCGGGCACCCAATCTCAACACCTACCGAAAGACCCGCCTCTGTTTCTAGATTAAAAGCCCAACCGTTGTGGGTGTCTCCTGCCACGATCACTGGGTTATTAGCCAAATTTAGCAATAGCTGATACACCCGCTCTCGGTCTGCAGGGTAACCATCCCATGCATCAAGATTCATGGGCAAATTAAAGGCTCCCAACTGCAGTGTCCCCAGCACATAGCTGCGAATTTCCTCTGGCAGTTCCAGCATTGCCAGCTGCTCCGGGGTCATTTGAGGAATGTTAAGTTTTCCCATCAACACTTGCTGCCCTACAAATTGCCAGGGTGCTCCCCTATCTTTACTTGCTGCCAATTGGTTAGCGAACCAGGCCAGCTGATCTTCACCTAATAATGTCCGGTTGGGATTTCGGAGCAAGGTTTCCTTAAAGTTTTGCGGCGACCGCTTAGCGTCAATTAAGTCACGCCTATAATCTAGCTGCTCATCTCGCCCTACAAGGCGCGTATCTAACATAATGATGTCTGCCAGATCACCCACTGGGAAAGATCGATAAATCGGTCCCTGATCGGTTTGCGCAGGTGTTCGAATAGGCATCCATTCATGGTACGCCTTTCGGGCCATTTGTATGCGTGTGGCAAAATCCCCCTCTCCATCGTTGTGATTTTGTGCTCCGTTTTGCCAGGTATTATTCGCCAATTCATGGTCGTCCCAAACACAAATCCAGGGATGGGCAGCGTGAGCCGCCTGAAGGTCGCTATCGGTGCGATAAAGACCATAGCGTTGGCGATAATCTTCAAGAGCGAGTATTTCATGCTCGGGTACTACGGCTCTTCCCAGAGAATCTACGACATAAGGATTGGCATATATCCCTTGGGCATATTCGTAGATGTAATCTCCTAGGTGCATCACCACGTCAACATCGGCCTGAGCGATATCTCGGTAAGCATTAAAATATCCTTGGGGGTAGTTGGAACAGGAACAAACCGCCAAGCTAAAAGCCTCTAACGCTCCAACAGGCAAGGTTCGCGTGCGCCCAACAGGTGAGGTCTCACCGTTAAAAATGAACCGGAACCAGTATCTAGTACCGGGTTTTAATCCAGCTGCATCGACCTTAACCGTATAGTCTCGCCCAGGCCCAGTTGTTGCCTCTCCGCGCGCCACTATCTGCTTGAATTGCAGGTCTTCTGCGACCTGCCATGTACCCGTCAAAGACTTCAATGCGCCGTCACCCGGCAGCACTCGTGTCCACAGAATTACCCTATCACTCAACGGGTCGCCACTAGCAATGCCGTGGGTAAAGTAGGCATTTGCAGCCGCGGCCACCTCAAATCCACGTAGGGAGACCAAGCCCAAGGTCATACCCATCCCTTGCAGCACTCGCCGACGATTAACCTGTGATTTCTCGAACATGTTTTATTTCCTCACCTATCAGCCCTCGAAAGAGCGCAGCACTCCGATTATCACTACTCTACCGGATCTCGCCCGGTCTGACTGACAGATTTAAACGAATAAATGGGCTCCGGGAAATATCAAATTCAGGGCCATCGAGGTCGGTACCGTTATCGAACTGTAGCGTCCGCAAACCACCAAAACCCGCACTCAGCGAAGCCCACAGACTGCCCTTCAAGCGGTGGCTAAAATCGAGACCAAAATCAAACGCATTGATATCTCTGCTAGCGGCACCCTTACCAGTATCGATCGCCCAACCAGAACCTGAAATCATACCTCCAACAGCGATGAACCAATCGGGCGAGGGTGCATAGATAACTTGAGGCCACGGCATGACCCCGCTAAGGGTCCACTCCTCATTAATGGTGTAGGAAACCCCCACATACGGTAGCCAATAACTCTCAAAAGGTGAGTTACTTGCAAAGGCACCAAACATCCACCAAATATCATCTGAGGCCATATAACGGGTAAAAACACCACCCATAGTCTGCCAGTAAGCCGTACCTTGCTCGAGATTATTGTCGTTATAAAACGGCAATAAAAACCCCATGACCTGCCAATCATGATTCCATTGCTTAAAGTACCCTACGCCCAAAGCCGCCGTTTCAACACTAAATTCCTGCGCTGCAGATACGCCGGGATCATCGACCGTAAAATCACTATCACTGGCATAGAAACCTAGAACCAAGGTATCAGTTTTATTGAGAAGAATCGGTAAACCTGCCGCGATACTTGCAGTGCGCTCCCGGTAACTAATAGTGTCCCCCGCCTCTGGAAATTCGCGTACTGTCGCATCCTCGTAAAAGGACGTACCCAGGTAAGCAATCGGTAAGAAGGGCGCATTGCTGCGAGATCGAGAAAACTCAATATCAGATTCAGAAAAGGCCCGGACTTTCTCTGCTATGTAACGACCTAAAGCCGAGTCAGTATCGGCTTCCTCAGCAACAATAGACTCTGTTACCAGCGCATCGGCACCACTCTCAGCGAGCACAGCCGTCGCGGGAATGATCACTGCGGCCACAAAAAGAAGGGAACAGCTCAATTTATGCATCTACTGGCATTCCAAATTAAGAAAGGCGAATTGTACGCAAGGATACTGGCACTGGCACACCGAACTACTCTACCCTACTGCCATGAATGAAACCCAACCCAAGATACCCGTTGGCATATCCCCGTCACCTTGGCGATTTTGCACGGCACCCTGCATGGACTGGACCGACCGCCATTGTCGTCATTTCTGGCGTCAACTCACCCACCGCAGCCGGCTCTATACCGAAATGGTCACCACAGGCGCACTCCTTCATGGCGATATTGATCGGCATTTAGATTACGGCCCAGAAGAGCATCCCCTTGCCTTACAGTTAGGTGGCTCAAACCCCCAAGATCTGGCCCAATGCGCCAAGCTGGCTGAAGCTAGAAGCTTCGATGAAGTGAATCTCAACTGCGGCTGCCCATCAGATCGTGTCCAAAATGGCCGCTTTGGCGCATGCCTGATGGCAGAACCCGAACTCGTTCGCGACTGTGTCGCTGCCATGCGAGAAGTCGTTGATATTCCCGTTACCGTGAAACAGCGAATCGGAATTGACCATCAAGAGAGCTTTGACGAATTACGCGATTTTGTCGGTATTGTGGCTGAGGGGGGATGCGAGGTATTCATCGTTCACGCACGTAAGGCTTGGCTTGAGGGTTTATCGCCCAAGCAAAATCGCGAAATACCTCCCCTCAACTATGCATGGGTTTACGCGCTCAAACAGCAGTTTCCACACCTCACCATTGTTTTAAATGGGGGCATTCAAGACCTTGAGGAATGTGAGCAGCACCTGACTAAAGTGGATGGCGTCATGCTGGGCAGAGCTGCTTACCAAACTCCCTGGCTGTTAAGCACGGTGGACTCAAGACTCTTCGGTGACAAAGATCCCGCCCCAAACCGAGAATACGTCATCGCAAAATTGATCGAATATATCGAGATCTACTTAGCCAGTGGCGGCCGGCTGAACCACGTGACGCGGCATATTCTGGGGCTTTTTCACCAACAACCCGGTGGCCGGCTATTTCGCAGAACACTCAGTGAGGGCGCACATCTCATTGATGCCGACGCTTCGGTATTACTGGCGGCTTTAGCTGAGGTGACACAACGTATTAGCAAAGAATCTGTGGTTGAATAGCCCTTCACTGCGATCTCTTCCTGCGCCCACACACAACCCACGGATGTCAGCTAAATGAACAAACTAGATCAACTGCGAGGCATGACTGATGTCGTCGCTGATACGGGCGACATCGACGCCATTGAACGTTTAAAGCCTCAGGACGCCACCACCAACCCATCCCTGCTATTGAAAGCAGCGCAAATGCCCAGATTTGAAGACCTCGTGGCCACTATTAAAGCGGGCAAACACTCTGAGGCAGCATCTTGCGACCACTTTGCCGTTGCCGTTGGTACAGAAATCATTAAATTAATCCCGGGCAGGATCAGCACTGAGGTCGATGCCCGCCTTTCTTTCAATACTCAAGCGACGGTCACTAAAGCACGAGAATTGATAGCACTCTATGATGGGCAAGGCATTACCAGCGATCGCATCCTGATCAAAATTGCTGCCACCTGGGAGGGTATCCGTGCTGCTGAAATTCTTGAGCGAGAGGGAATACAGTGCAATCTTACCTTGGTATTTGGCTTCGCTCAGGCACAGGCTTGCGCTGATGCCGGTGTCTTTCTAATCTCGCCTTTTGTCGGGCGGATCCTCGATTGGCACCTTGCAAACACTGACCTCAAAGTAACGCGAGCCACCGAAGACCCTGGCGTGCAGTCGGTCATGCGGATATACGAACACTACAAAAGCCACGGCTATGGCACAGTGGTTATGGGAGCGAGCTTCCGCAATACGGGCGAAATCGAGGCCCTCGCGGGCTGTGACCGCCTTACAATCAGCCCAGACCTTATGGAGGCCCTGAGCAACGATCACGAAGCGCTACCAAGAATGCTAGCGCCACTAGACACAACATTAAAAACACCAGCTCCCCTCTCTGAAGCGAACTTTCGCTGGCAAACCAATGAAGAGGCAATGGTGACTGATAAGTTATCTGATGGTATTCGGCGCTTTGCCGCCGATCAGGTGAAATTGGAACACATTCTTCTTCGGGATCATTGAGCTTCCAAGGTCATGACCAAACTGTGAAATGCGGCGTGGTTATCCTCGTTAAGGCCCATTAGCGCGCGATGCGCTTCAATAACCTTGAGGCGTACCTCTTCTTCGCTGGCATTTCTTGCCGGCAAGTCACGACAACATTCGACGTCGCATCGCTCACTGCGAACCTCAAATAGCTGGCCAAAACCCATAGCCTGCAGCAGTCGGTCAATGCTGGGATCACAGCTGAAAATGGCCGGCTTAAACCCAAATTGCGTCTCAGTATTGATTGCAAGTTTAGCTAGCATTCCAAGCGTGGTGCTGTCGAGACCTGTCGCTTCAGTCACATCAACCCAAACAGAAAGAAAATCGGGCTCGGCAAACATCCGTTCAAAATATTCGTCGAGAGCGGTGCACATCACCAAACGTACGTCGCCCTCAAGCTTGAGCACATGCGCTCCCTCGTTGCTTCCGGCTCGGATTTGGCAATCTTTCAACTAAAGCCTCGCGTAATAAATAGGGCAGCCACATCGTCAGGAAGATGATTAGGGTCTACCGCCTCTAGACCCAGTCTAGTCGCCAATGTTCGCGGACTCTCCAGAGGCCCTTCCAGAAGTCGCAGCAGTGAGGCCTCTTTTTCTATCAGGTTGCCGCTGCCCAGAAGCTCGAGAATACCATCAGACAGTAACGCCAGCACAAAATGCTCAGGCAAAGTAATCTGGTGTTGGGTGTAACGCGCCTCTCGCATAAGCCCAACGGGAGGACCCTCCCCCTCCAAATATCGAACGCTGCCTTCATCGATAAGTATGGGGTGAGGCAGGTGGCCAGCAATACTGTAGGTAAGCTGATGGGTCTTAAAGTTTAAGACCCCCACAATCATGGTCGCGTACTTATTGATTACCAGTTCTAATAATTCGTTGTTAGCCAACTCCAGCATTTCTTGCGGGCAAATCACAGTGTGATCCTCCCGGCGCAAAAAATCGGAGCGCTTACGCGCGAATAGATTCTTCAGAAGTACGGTAGCAAACGCTGATGAGCTGCCATGCCCAGAAACATCGGCAAGAAAAAAAACAATTTGGTCCTCACCCACGCTGAAATAATCAGTAAAGTCCCCACTGAGGTACAGCGAGGGCACTATTGAATGACTAAACCAATAGTCTCCCTGATGCAAAGACCCTGAAGGCAACAAGGCTCTTTGGACTTGTCGACCGGCCTGTTGATCTTGTTCCAGTACCCGCAGCGAGTGTCGAAGCTCGGTGTTACTGCGCTCGACGTCCTCTTTGCTCGCTTTCAGTTCACGTTGAAGATGTCGATGATTAACACAACGCTCTATCGAACGTTTCAACAGCCCCGGGCGTTCTTGAGGCTTCACAAAGAAGTCGGTAGCGCCCAAACCCAGAGCCGTTTTCATCGAGTCAACGTCTTGTTCGTCTGCAATGACAATAACGGGCACCTGCACATCAAAATTTCGCATGGCCCTTCGAACAGAGGCCCATGAGACGTTGGTCAGGCCGACATTACAAAGCACACAGTCCCAGGGACTGTCAGGGCCCAGGGCCCCTTCTAAATCTGGCACCTCATCGGCCACATCAACCTCAAAGGTCCCCGTCCCAAGTGCCACAATCAGGCGCTCTGCCCTTGTCGATTGATCGTCTACGATCAGAACGCGTCTAACGTCGATCTCACTACTCATGGCTAAGGACCATCGTTGATACCTTCAGAAATCTTCTCCTTCCCACCCTTCATCAAACTCAGAGAAGTCGTCCATAACTGCACCGTCATTGATTAACAAGCCGCGGCGTTGCATGTAGGCGTCTCGCAGAAAAATATATTGATCTCCCGAGAGCAGTTCATCAGCACCAAGCAACCCGGCACGAATATCAACAAGAGAAATCGCTCTCAACCCCCACTGTGCGTCCCGCCCGCCAATTTGGCCGGTTGGCGAAGCAAAGGCATCGAAAACGGTACCTGCCGTCCCGCGTAAAGTGCTGGGGCCCAAGAACGGCAACATCACAAAGGGACCTTGAGCAACGCCCCAGGTCGCTAATGTGTGCCCAAAGTCAGTTTGATACTGAGGAATCTCCATGTGGCTAGCAACGTCAAAGACGCCGAAAAATCCCAACGTGCTATTAACAACAACTCGCCCCAGATTGTTCGCCCCATACTTGAAGCGACCCTGAAGAAAAGCATTTAAAGCCGCATTTACGTCAATGAAGTTCCGAAAAAAATTGTTAACTCCCATTCGAGCTGGGGTCGGCATTACCGCCTCATAACCGACAGCGATAGGCCGAACAAGGTATTTGTCAGCCCCATTATTAAATCCATAAATGGCACGATTAAACCCCTCTAAGGGGTCTTCTGTGGCCTGTGCTGAGCCCGCGACCGAGGACGCCATCAGCAACATCAAAGCGATAAAAACGTTGCGCATAAACCCCTCTTTTAATCTAACTTTTATCATTACAATGGACGGTGGTGATTTGACTGCTGTAAACCCTATCAAACCTCGAGCAGCGCTACGAGGGTGGGGCATCAAATCTCGCCAGATTTACTAATATCTGTGTTACGCAACAACGCTTATCTTGGGTTCTCAATTAACCAAACTCTTACTTTTTGCCATTGTTCATCGAGGCGCTTCGCCGAAACCGGCAAACGCGTGCCGAGCTGCTGTGCAAAAAGCGACACTCTGAACTCCTCAAGCATCCAGCGATATTGCAAAGCCGGGGGTGATAACGCAGCGAGACCAGGATAATCCACAGTAGCCTCGCTCAAACGTGTGAGACTCGGCTGTAACAAACTCAGGCTCTTGTGATCTTTTTCGGTTTGGCCATTGAGCCGCTGTACACGGTGCAACAGTGCTTTGGCATAACGCGGGTACTGCTCCAACCAGTAGGCGGGATTCATAATCATGAATCCTGGCTCCAACAACCCTTGAATTTGAGCGGTAATATCTGCCTGCGCTGCCGAAAACTCGGATTTTTTGAGCTGATTAAGGTGCTTTTGAACCTCAGCTAATGGCTTGAGAAAATTAATCATGACTTGCTCTTTTGCAAGGGCCATCGGTACCCATTGACCCTTGGCAGCATCAAGGCTGCGAGTAAACGCTGCCTCATCTCTTGGCAGTTCTTCGCCCCAAGTGTCTAACACACTCGCCATAATCGTCTCGCGAACTAAAGCAGCTCTCTCCAACCCACTGCCTGCCAGCGCTAGGGCTGATTGATTATCGGCAAAAAGCTGCTTGCGAAGATATTTTACCGTCTGACTACTGCAGGTCATCGCTAGCGCAGCAACACCACGCCGGTGCAGTAACGTCGCATCGTGCTGATAATCATGTAACTCAAGCGCAATTCGATCGCCATGATCCACCAAGGCGGGGAAACGCTCCACCTTCATACCTGCCGCTGAGGTGCGCCAGACAGCAGGCAGGTCACCAAAGCTCCAGCTCTTAACCTGATGTTGTGCCAACGAGTTAGAGGGCTCGCTAGGTCTAGCAAGAGCCGAGCCATCGCGAAATTGTCCTACCAGCGCCGCCATATCCCGGCCCTGACCCAGAAGCTTTCCTCTCTCATCAACGACTCTAATATTTGCCCGATAGAATTCAGCCAGACCGGTAATGTCCCAATCTTCATCGGCGATAACGACGCCACGAGTTTTTCGCAGCGCAGCCGACAGTGCAGCACACAGCGCCACATCATCGGGTTGCATCATGGCAAGAGCTGCATCAACGACGTCAGGCACCGGCACCAACTGCTTGCGGCGAGCCTTGGGCAGGCCCTTCACCAGAGCAATACATTTTTCACGCAGTAACCCCGGAACCAGCCACTCAAAACGGTAGCGTGGTGCGCGGTTTAACAGGGGCAATGGAACGGTGACTGAAATTCCGTCATTTTCTCGCCCCGGTTCAAAACAATATTTCAGTCGGTACGTTGTGTCTCGCCAATCGAGCTCAGACGGAAATTGATCGGCGACTGCTTCCCCCGGATCACGGGTTAAAATTTGCGCCTGATTAAGGCGAAGCTGTTGATCGTCTGGAAGCTGCCTAACCCACTTCTCAAGGGTACTCGCACTAAAACAACCATCGGGAATTCGCTCATTATAAAAATCAAACAGCGCCTGCTCATCGACTAATAGATCGCGACGGCGGGTGCGTGACTCTAGGTCTTGCACCTCTTTGACACGGTTCAAGTTAGCCTTAAGAAATGCAGGTGGTTTTTTATAGTTCCCCGAAACCAAACCGTCTCTAATAAAGATTTCCCGTGCGACCAAGGGATTTACGTCACCAAAATGAATTCGCTGACCGTCGCTAATGGTTAGGCCATAAAGGATGACTCTTTCAATGGCCATAACTCGACCTGAGCGCATCTGCCATGCAGGCTCGTAGTGCTGACGCTTAAGAATTTGAGGATTAATGCGAAGCAGCCAAAGGGGATCTATGGCGGCACACTGCCTGGCATACACTTGCGACGTCTCGACCACCTCTGCCGCGACTAACCATTTAGGCGGCTTTTTATGCAGCACCGAACCCGGGAAGATCTGAACTTTCCTGTTGCGAGTGGCATTATATTTTCTGCCCTCGTCAAGTTGCGCGACTTGCCCCAGCAAACCGGATAACAGCGCTTTATGTACCTCATCAAAATCTGTTTCATCACTCAGTTCAGATCTTGGGCGCAGCTGCACTTGTCTACAGGCAATTACCAGCTGACCATGAACCTCTCGCCACTCCCGAAGTCGAAGATAAGAAAGAAATTCGCGCTGACATAATTTTCGCAACTGACTTTGTGACAGTGCCTGCCGTTGCTCTTCATAATATCGCCACAGGTTTAACCAAGATAAAAAATCTGAGCGCGGATGATTAAATCGCGCATGGGCTTGGTCAGCCTGAGCTCGCTTCTCCGCGGGTCGGTCTCTTGGGTCCTGAACCGCAAGAGCGCTGACCACCACCAAAACCTCTTCAAGACACTTAAGCTCGCCCGACGCATGAACCATGCGCGCCAATTTCGGATCGATCGGTAATTTGGCCATTTTTCGACCCAGAGCGGTCAACTTGCCTCGGGCTGAAATAGCTCCCAGCTCCTCGAGAAGTCGCTGACCGTCGCGCACCATCTTGGCTTCGGGCGGATCCACAAAAGGAAATTTCTGAACCTCGCCTAAACCCAACTCCAACATTTTCAGAACAACAGCAGCAAGATTAGTGCGCAAGATCTCTGGATCGGTAAATTCCGGTCTAGCGAGAAAATCTTGCTCGCTGTAAAGGCGCAAACAGACACCAGCCGCCACCCGACCGCAACGCCCCTTACGCTGGTTTGCGCTCGACTGCGATATACGCTCAACAGGCAAGCGCTGGAGCCGAGTGCGATGGCTATAACGACTGACTCTGGCTGTTCCCGGGTCAATCACATAGCGGATGCCGGGAACAGTCAAAGAGGTTTCCGCGACGTTGGTTGCCAATACAACCCGCATGCCACTGCCAGAGGGTTTAAAAACCCTATTTTGTTCCTTGACACTCAGACGAGCGTAAAGCGGCAAAATCTGTCGTCGCTCGTCTCCTTTTAGGCGACGGGAAAGATCACGAATCTCCCGTTCTCCCGGGAGAAAAATTAAGACATCACCCCGGGGACCAAAGTCCTCCGCAACAATGCCATCAACGGCACGCACAATCTGATCTTCCACACCATCTTCAGCGTCATCAGAATCGCCCAAATAATGCACTTCCACGGGGAAAAGGCGCCCAGAGACCTCAATGACAGGAGCGTTATTAAAATGCTGGGAAAAGCGCTCTACATCGATAGTTGCTGAGGTAATAATGATCTTGAGGTCGGGTCGCTTGGGTAGCAAAGCCCGGAGATAACCCAAAATGAAGTCAATGTTTAGACTGCGCTCGTGGGCCTCGTCAATAATCAGCGTGTCATAGTCACGCAACTCACGATCCCGCTGAAGTTCTGCAAGCAAGATGCCATCGGTCATGAGTTTAATAGCCGTACTGGGCGCTACAGAGTCGTTAAAGCGTACTTTGTAGCCCACCAAACCGCCGAGCTCGGACCCCAGTTCATCGGCGATCCGTTCTGCAACTCGGCGTGCCGCCAAACGTCGGGGCTGAGTGTGACCGATACGCGCTTCCTGTCCACGCCCCAGCTCGAGACAAATCTTAGGAATTTGAGTGGTTTTTCCTGAACCCGTCTCCCCAGCAATGATGACAACCTGATGCTGGCTTATCGCCTCACGAATCTCCTCGCGACGCTCACATACAGGCAGATCACTGGGAAAATTAATCGGATTCGGTATAACGCGAACCGGCACCTCTTTTGTCTTTTTAAGCATGAATTTATACTACCTGAAACAGCAATTAAGCTGATTCGCGCAGCTCCCGCCGTAAAATTTTCCCGACATTCGTTTTGGGTAATTCTTCCCGAAATTCAATGTGCTTGGGCACTTTATATCCGGTTAGCTGAGTCCTGCAGAAGTCTTTCAATGCAAGCTCAGTGAGCGTCGGATCTTTACGAATAACGAACATCTTGATGACTTCGCCATTTTTAGAATCGGGCAGCCCAACAGCCGCACACTCCAAAACACCCGGGTGCTTGCTAACAACATCCTCAAGTTCGTTTGGGTAGACGTTAAAACCTGAGACCACAATCATGTCTTTTTTTCGATCAACAATACGAAGATAACCGTCTCGCTGAATAACCGCCACATCACCGGTGAAGAACCAGCCCTCAGGATCAATGACCTCAGCCGTAGCCTCAGCTCGTTGCCAATATCCCTGCATGACTTGAGGTCCGCGAATACATAACTCCCCGGCATCGTCAAAGCCTAGTAACTGATTATTGTCATCGACGACGCGCACTTCGGTGTTGGGTACGGGTAAACCAATGGTCCCCAATTGCTGGGCGCCACCCGGATTACCCGTTGCAACAGGTGAAGTTTCTGTTAACCCGTATCCCTCCGAGACCGGACACTGCGTTAACGCCTGCCAAGCGTTGGCGGCGTCTTCTGTTAGGGCCATTCCCCCAGAAAAGGTGACTTTTAGGTCGCTAAAATCTAGACCTTGGAAGTCGGAATCATTGGTTAAGGCCACGAACAACGTGTTAAGCCCAAAAAATAACCGCGGACGATAGGTCCTAAATGCACTAACGACCGACTTTAAGTCACGAGGATTGGGGATTAGCACGGTGTGCGCACCCACATAGAGCGCATACATCGACGCTGTAAACGCATAAATGTGATACACCGGTAACGGCTGGATAAACGTATCGCCGTAGCCTTTTAGTTTGTAACTACCAAACAAAGCATCAGCCTGCATCACATTCGCCACTAGGTTACCGTGAGACAGCATGGCGCCCTTGGCGACTCCGGTAGTACCCCCGGTGTACTGCAGCATGGCCAAATCATCTGCCCTTACGGCAGCATTTGCTACGAACTGATGTTTTTGACCCGCTGACAGTACGTCTCTCAGTGTCAATGCCCCAGGAATCGAAAATGGCGGCACCAATTTTTTAACGTGTTTGGCCACAAAGTTGATAAAAAACCGTTTGGGTTGGGGATGTAAATCGGCTAACTCGGTAATCACAACTTTTTCGACCGCCGTACGCGGTAAAACAGCGGCTGCATGCTGGGCAACGTTTGCCTGCACCACCAATAATTTCACCCCAGCGTCACTAAACTGATGTTCAATTTCTCGCTCGGTGTAGAGGGGATTGGTGTTCACCACAACCATGCCTGCCCGCAAAGCGCCCAATACAACCACGAAATATTGAATGAGGTTGGGCATTTGAACGGCGATGCGATCTCCGGCTAACAGACCCGATTCCTGGGTTAGCCACGCCGCGAAGTGCCCCGCTAATCGATCCAATTCACCATAACTCAGTGAGTGTCCCAGGCTTGTACAGGCCGTAGCATTTTCATGTCGCTTTAGTGCGTCATCAAATAATGCAATGATATTTGGAAATGCTTGAGTGTTTATGTCTGTAGAAATTTGCAAAGCGGCAAGCCGCTCTGCAATAACTCGGTTAATATCTGCCTGCTCCATAAAATCCTCAGTTAATAAGTAAAAAAATCAAGGGTCCGCATGATGTTGTCTTGCGTGCAACGGGGTCAACCTGCCACCCTTGCAACTAGAGAAATATTTTCGCTTTTAACCGCACCAGTTAGGAGAACGGTATGTCCAACACTTCACAGATCACCAACCTTACCTTTGACGAAATTAATGTCGGGGATACCGCTGACTACAGCCGCCTTGTGACAACTCGCGAGGTTGAGCTGTTTGCGGCCGTTTCTGGCGATCACAACCCAGTCCACCTGGATCCAGAGTATGCCGCTACGACGCAGTTTGGCGAATGCATCGCCCATGGCATGCTTACAGGTGCGTTTATTTCCGCCGCTATTGCCATGGAGCTACCCGGACCAGGAACTATTTACTTGGGACAAACACTGCAATTTCGCTCACCTGTGACCTTGGGCGACACACTGACCGTAGCTTTGGAGGTCACAGATAAACACGCCAGCAAACCCTGGGTGACCATATCAACCGTTGTAACCAACCAAGACAACAAAGCGGTCGCGAAAGGTGAGGCAACCGTTATGGCCCCGAGTAAAAAAGAGACGGTGACTATTGTGCCCCCCTCTGCGATTCAACTACTCGATGACGACGAAGCTGCGTCCGCAGACAAGAACTGATCAGGATCTACGTACACTAGGCTAAACGTCACAATGGGGCGCTCAGGATCAGGTGCTATGCCCAGCATGATGGCATTTACCATGCCATCATGGTTTGTCCCACCGACAGAACCGATCAAATTTAAATCGCTTTCGCCGTCCGGCATCTGTTCCTCGTTATCCAACGGCTTAAACACCGGTAAGGGGTTACCCGGACGTAAGTCGTCTGAGAGGCGAGCGACTAGCGCAAGTACGCCATCGCGCCATGCCGAAAAATTCAAACTACCGTTGAATGACCTCGCATCCATAGCTAAGTCCATTCTCACAGTTCCGCCATCTTCCATTTTAAGATGGGTTAGAGTCACCTTTCGGCTTCCCTCTAGCTCTCTAAAAATACGCTTTGCGGTTGTGCGATCCGTCTCGAGAATCCCATTGTTTAAGAGATTCGCAGCAATGGTGGCAAGTTGATTGGCTTCAAGTACCTTATCTTTCTTCATGGTTATGACGTCTGCGAAAAACCACTATTGTACGCTTTGTCCCCTGTTCGGCTAGGGGCACAATATCAATAAATTAAAATACCACTGTTTCATCGACATTCAGGATCAGTATTGATACATCGTGACAACCTTCAATGGCGACCAACCCCCGCTCCCGATATTGAGTGGCGCGACGGTATACCCGTGTCTCGTGAATTTGATGACGTTTATTACTCTACAGAAAATGGCGTAGCAGAAAGTCGCTACGTTTTTCTGGAGGGGAGCCGGTTTCTGGATCATGCGCAAGCAAACAAAATTGCGATTGCTGAAACCGGATTTGGCACTGGACTGAATTGCCTTATCGCCCTCGATGCCTGGCTTCAGAACAGAGAGCGCAGAGCGTCAAGCGCTACCCTGCATTATGTGGGTTTCGAGGCTCAGCCTCTAAGCCAAGCTCAGCTGCGGCTCGCCTGGGAAAAATGGCCGTCCTTATCTCATCTCGCTGAGCGTCTCATTCAAGATTGGCCACAAGCTATTCCGGGCTGTCATCGAATCTACTGGCCCGATTGGCATATCACCCTAGACCTTTGGTGGGACGACGCTCAAGAGGCCTTGAATGATCTTGCGTCACGGCGGCGACGCTACTTTAATATTTGGTTTCTTGACGGCTTTACACCTTCAAGGAACGAGGGTATCTGGTCAGCAGAGATATTTAACACTATGGCGACTCTGAGTCGCCAAGGAGCAACCTTTGCCACGTTCACCGCTGCAGGCGAGGTCCGAAGAGGATTAAGCTCAGCCGGCTTTACGGTGCACAAACGCCCAGGCTTCGGGGTAAAGCGAGAGGCACTTTGGGGTCAGCTCAATCGTACCGCGGAATTTCCAAAACCCTTGAAAGTGACGCCTTGGGATTTAACCGTGCCAATGCCTCGCCCCAAAACAGCGGTGGTCATTGGTGCGGGGCTCGCAGGCAGTTTCGCAGCCCGCGCTCTGGCAGAGAGAGGGGTGAATGTTAGGGTCCTTGAGGCTAATGCTGTCGCCAGTGGCGGCTCGAGTAATCTTCAGGGGATTACCTATACAAGACCCTCAAAGCGCCATGGCGTGCTGGCCGACTTTGCTATTGCCAGTTATCAAATTGCCACGCGGCTTTACCATCAACTACTAGGAGCAACACTGATCGAAGACGGCGATGGCAGTCACTGCGGCTATCTTCAAGTGACCAACGATACCCATACCCTCAGGTACTTAAAACAGTTCGAGCATCGTGATCTACCTTTTTGTGTTTTCAATGCCGAAGAGGCATCCATCCAACTGGGCGCTGCAGTCACACAGGATGCTCTTTTTTTTCCCAATGCCTGTTGGTTGTATCCCGCTGCTGTATGTCGAGAGCGTCTAGCCCACCCGCGGATCGAGCTACTAGAGTTTCGGGGCCACTGCGATTTTTCGGCAAATACTTCGGGCTGGCAGATCAACGATAAGCATGGGAACCGTTATAACAGTGACATCCTGATACTGGCCACCGCGAATCACCTCAATACCACTCCAGAAACGGCTTGGCTGCCCCTGCAAACAATTCGCGGGCAAACCACCCACGTCGCCGCGACGCAATCTTCTGCTGGGCTGCTTACAGCACTTTGCCACGAGGGTTACTTGCCACCACCTCGCCTGGGCGTACACTGTTTGGGCGCCACCTACGGACCCGGAGATACAGCTCTTGATGAGCGTCGCGCTGATCACATGACAAACCTGTCAAAACTAGGGTCTGTACTGCCAGATTTAGGTTTCCCAAGCAGTGCAGCACCCTTGTCGGGTCATGTCGCACTTCGCTGCACCACCACAGATTATTTACCTGTTGTGGGTCCAGTGCCCAACAAGGCGGCATTTAATGCCTGCTACGCTAGCCTCAAGACGAAGAAAACACGGTTCATCGATCAGGAGTGCCCGGTAATACCAGGGCTATTTATGCTCGCGGGACTCGGCTCGAGAGGCCTCACCGCAGGACCGCTGGCAGCAGAAATATTGGCAAGCGATATTATGGGAGAACCCGCTCCAGTGCCCCGCTATTTACAACAGGCGTTATCACCCGCGCGCTTTCTAAAACGCGCAATTGTGCGGGGTCAGCCACTATGAAGCTATGGTGCTGCTATTTTTTGCCTGTTTTTCTCGCCACATCGGGTCAGATTTGCGCTGCCGAAAATGAAATCTCGCACCATCGAGCGAACAAGCTCCGTGCAGTTGCCATTGAATCTCGGCCCATGGAGCGCCGAAATTTCACTCAAGGGCTCTACATTTCGGACTCAGAACTTTACGTAAGCTCGGGCCAATACGGTAAATCTGCAGTCCGCGTTTACTCTTGGCCTGACATGATTCTGAACAGAGAAATGGCACTGCCTAAGGCGTTGTTTGCTGAGGGGTTGACCCTACTTGCCAATCGACTCTGGGTTCTAACCTGGCGGGAAGGCAAGCTACTTGTCATGGACCCTTCGACCCTTGAGGTGCTTACAACCGGAAAAATCAGCGGCGAAGGCTGGGGCATTACCCATAATGCCTCGACGCTGTGGCTCTCTAATGGCTCCTCACGTCTGCATAGCATTGATCTGAGCAGCGCAGCAAAGACTCAGTCCCTCGATGTTACTCTCAACGGCAAGCCCTTAAAAAGACTCAACGAGCTCGAGTGGATAAACGGTAAAATCTGGGCGAATGTCTGGTTAACCAATACGATCGTGGTGATCGATCCTAAAACCGGAGCCGTTACCGACGAGATTACGGTAGATGACCTGCTCAATGCAGAGGATCGAGAAACCAATACCGATGTGCTCAATGGGATAGCCCATGATCCTCAGACCGGTGCCATCTGGATCACGGGAAAGCGCTGGCCTAAATTATTTCGCATTGAACTTGAGAACACGAACTAGTGCGCTTCGCGCTACAATAACCACTTGGGTGCCACGAGGGCCCCAGTCTTCTCTCTAGCCAGCGGATGTTTCATGGAATCAATAGCCCAAAACCCAGCCACTATTACCTTCACAAAGCAGCGCAGCGCAACGATTCCTGGGCTCAATGTCACGGTTGAGGAATTTATTCATCCGGGCACCGGCGCGCAGCATTTACACCTGCAGTGCGACAACCCCGAAAATGTCTTTATGGTGGCACTACGTACCGTTCCAGAAGACTCCACCGGAGTCGCCCACATTCTGGAACATACTGTGCTGTGCGGCAGCGAAAACTACCCCGTCCGCGATCCTTTTTTTATGATGCTTCGGCGTTCACTGAATACTTTCATGAATGCATTTACCAGCTCTGATTGGACTGCTTACCCTTTTGCCACGCAAAACCGTAAAGACTTTAGTAATTTATTGTCGGTTTACTTGGACGCGGTCTTCTTCTCAAGACTGGATCCCCTCGACTTCGCGCAGGAAGGACATCGAGTAGAGTTCGAGAACCCCAAAGACACTGAGGGCAATCTTGTATTCAAGGGTGTCGTGTTTAACGAAATGAAAGGCGCGATGTCGTCAGTGTCTGCCGTCTTGTGGGATAGGTTGTGCTACGAACTCTTCCCCACTAACACCTACCATCACAACAGTGGTGGTGATCCCGCTAATATTCCTGATCTCAGCTACCAGCAGCTAAGAGATTTTTATGCCCGGCACTACCACCCGAGTAACGCGGTGTTTCTCACTTTCGGTGACATCCCTGCGAGTGATCATCAAGCTGTTTTCGAAAACGCTGTACTCAATCGCTTTGAAGCATCAGAAACGGCTATTTCAGTTGATTTAGAACATGCATTCACCACACCTAAGCGCGCCACCCACCCTTATGCAGTTGAGGCTGACGAGGAATCCGGACGCAAGACCCACCATGTTATTGGGTGGAAGCTTGGAGAGAGCTCTGACCTTCTCGCCATGCTTGAAGCACAGGTTTTAGCCGCAGTGCTCATGGAAAACAGTGCCTCACCGCTCATGCATTTTCTTGAAACAACACCCCTTGGAACGGCGCCATCACCACTGTGCGGTGTTGAAGAATCCATGCGGGAAATGGTCTTTTGCTGTGGCATTGAGGGCAGTGATATTGATCAGCTCGAGGAATTTGAGGTCGCCGTTCTTGACGTCATAAAAACCATTTCTGAAACAGGAATTCCCAAGGAAAGACTCGAGGCCATACTGCATCAAATTGAACTATCCCAGCGAGAATTAACCGGCGACGGTATGCCCTATGGCCTAAACCTGATGCTTCGAGCACTGGGGGCCGCGGTGCATGGAGGGGATTCACTAGCCGCACTCAACCTTGATCCCATACTGCAGACTATTCGTGAGCGCAGTCTCAGTGATAATTATGTGCCCGGGTTGATTAATCGCTTACTGCTGCAAAATCCGCATCGCGTGACGCTTACGCTGGCACCCGATAGCGGGCTTACCGCAGGCCGTGAAGCAGCTGAGCAAGAACGACTCAGCGCTATGGCCGCATCTCTGGACAATGCAGGACGCTCTAAAGTTTTGGATCTTGCCGAGAAACTGAAGGAGCGGCAAGGTATTGAGGATGACCCTGACATTTTGCCAAAAGTGACGCTTAGCGACATCCCACACGGCGTTTCAGAGCCCAAACCCAGTGTTAGAAATGAGGGCGGCATTGATGTTTGGAACTACACGACCGGTACTAATGGTCTGGTCTACCAGCAGTGGGTTAAACCCCTCCCAGCACTGTCTGACCAGGAGATGACCAACTTGCCCTTTGTGACGGGGTTAATCGGAGAACTGGGGGCGGGATCTGAGAGCTATCTGACGATACAAGATCGTCAGTCCGCCACTGTTGGATCTCTGGGTGTTTCGACCATGACGCGCAGTGCCCGAGGCGATGTGCAAGATTGCAGCGGCTGGCTTGTGATGTCATCGAAAGCACTCGCAAACCGCTCGCACCAACAAGTCGATCTAATGCACGATACATTTACCCAAACCCGGTTTGACGAGGGACCTCGCATCCGCGAGCTCGTTAACCAAATTCGAGCGCGGCG
Source organism: uncultured Luminiphilus sp. (assembly GCA_938091995.1). Taxonomy (GTDB): domain Bacteria; phylum Pseudomonadota; class Gammaproteobacteria; order Pseudomonadales; family Halieaceae; genus Luminiphilus. The sequence goes on from CALKNZ010000046.1 coordinate 20,405, forward strand.
TGATCAATCAATCACCGGCAGTGGTCACAGCCTAGCGATGACCGCCGCATCCGCTGGCATGAGCCCTTTGGCGCTTAGAGCCCACGAACAGGGGGGGTTAGAGGGCATCCGAAACTTACGAAAGCTTGACGACCGGTTATCACTAGACAGTGAACTCCAAGAATTCATGGCACAGCTATCTGGAGTGCATCGCCAAATTGTTGATTCACACGGCCTGCAAATAGCCGTCATTGCCGACACACAAAACTTGAAGGCGGCAGAAGAATACGCACTAGAAAAGGTTAAATCGACGGCCCGAGATCTGCCAGGACCGCTTTGGCACCCTGAAGCCATTAGAGAGCACCGCCGAGAGGCTTGGATCACCAATACTCAGGTGAATTTCTGCGCTAAAGCCTATCAGACAGTGCCTTCTAGCCATCCAGATGCGCCCGCCCTAACGGTTCTATCCGCCGTATTACGCAACGGCTATCTTCACCGGGCTATCAGAGAACAGGGTGGAGCTTATGGCGGTGGTGCCAGCCACGACGGTAATGTCGGCGCCTTTCGGTTCTTCTCCTACCGAGATCCGCGCCTAGGGGAGACCTTGACTGACTTTGATGCGGCAATCGACTGGTTTTCGACGAACACCCATGCCCCTGAAACCTTAGAAGAGGCTATTCTTGGGGTTATTGGCAGTCTTGATAAACCCGGATCTCCAGCTGGGGAAGCCCGAAAGCATTTTCATGAGTCATTGTTTGCTAGAACGGCAGATCATCGTGCGGCTTTTCGGCGCGGCGTTATTAACACGACGCTGGATGACCTCCGCCGAGTCACCGAGACCTATCTGCTAAACGCAGAAGCCAGCACAGCGATTATTACTAACCCACAAACCGCTACTCGAGAAGCAGCGCTTCTCGAAGAATTAGATCTGAAACAAAGAGACTTAAACTAAGTCTCAGGGCCGCCCCTGATGAGAAGCGTGCGATGTGCTTTCAATAATCAGTGCGATACCCCGGCCCATAGGATCAGACCAGCGGGAGACTAAGCCGTCCCATGGCACTTTTAAAATGCCATGGGACGGATCATAAATAGTCGCCAAACCTAAAGCGTCCCTTGGTTGTAAAACTATAAAATGCCCTCCAACTTTCCCCGGCATTCTCAAGATCGTTACTCGATCGATATTCTCAAGCCACGATCGCGACGCAGAAAGTCCTCGGGAGGGGATGCCAAAATACGCTAATAACCATTGTAAATCTGATAGCGAGTAACCCTCGCCCGCAGGTCTGCCTTCAGTCGCAATATAGCGATGGCTCAATAAACTGGCTAACTCCTGCAGCTCCGGATCAAGCCCCCTGTCGGCGAGAATAAAACCAACCGCTCTAAGTCCACAGTCGTTACGCAGAGCGACGGGGTCTAAAACAAAAGCTGGACTGAAGGGTAAGCTTGAGATTACAGAGCCCGAATTGAACTCGCCCTGAACCGGCAAGGTCAAGAGTAGGCCTAACCCGGCAATTAACCGGGCTAGGATTGAAGAACACCGTAGACGACTCGAATAGCTAAACACAGCGCCGCAAGATCGCATGACTCGCTAGCTACGGAGCCTCAGTGTAAAAGTGCGGACTCGTCGGTGCGTAATAAGGCACGTATACCCCCCAATAAAAGCCCATTAAGGCCAAATCTACGCTGGCTATACCTAAAGCGAGGGCCATTGGCCCCAAGCCCCCTCGGGTGCTTTCCATAACAATCGGGTCGAGCTCTTGAATTGGCATATCGTAAACAAGTGTTGAACGGCTATCCCGGTGCGAATCAGCGTGCATCGGTTCGGCCATAGCAGCCGTTGCACCCACTAGCAGTAATGCTAGTCCTAGTGACTCAAATGTAGTTTTCATAGACATCTCCCTGTCTTAGTAAGGGACCATCCTGGGTCCCGGTTTCTGTCGTGTCGTCTACATGGCGGTAAACGACAACGAAGCGGAAATCCTAGGCGTATAAGTTGCGTATGAACACGTCAGATAGATGCGGAGATTAGCTGTGGCTGACACGATAGCGTTTAGGACGATACTGATGATGACCCTTGCAGTACGCTCTTAAATACCGTGCCATACCCAGGAGACACAGGGGTGTGGTCAAAGTAACCTCGAGCCCGCAACAACCGACGAAGATCTGCAAGTCGATAACACGGCACTGCCGCCATAAAATGATGCTCTAGATGAAAATTGACGGAATGCGGCGCCATCAAAAAACGCTGCCAATAGGGTGCTTCTACCGTGCGCGTATTTTCTCTGGGATCAAGATCATAAAGATTGGGCACCGCCCCATGCTCCGCAATTTGACGCAGTCGAATCACCAGCATGTAAGTAGTCATAAAGGTGGCAAACCACAGTAACCATGTCCAGCCCCATCCCAGTGCAAATAGAGCGAGAAACAAGAGCCCCTGCACCAATATTTGCTTGAATAAAAGTGCTCGACCCTGACCTTGAGCTCGGTTCATATTCCCAGCACCGCCCCTAACCAGGCTGATTAACAACTTAAAACCTGTTTGCCCGGTTAAATCGCGAAAGACTTTTCGACCGAAGCTTTTGTTCTTAATTGGATAGGCCGCATAATTAACGAGATCTGGATCATCGCGAGTGCCCGCTTTTCGATGATGCTCCAAATGCCCCGCCGCATAGCTGGGCAGATCGCCCAAGGTTGGCAATGCACAAAACCACTGACCTACAACACGATTCAACGCCGGCGTGGCAAACAAAGAGCCATGACCTGCTTCATGCATGAGAACAGCAAGGCCCAACTGGCGACCCGGTAAAAATACTAGGACAATTATTGCAGTCAGTGGCCCGGGAAAAAGCGCAGCCAGCCCTAGCAGTATAAAAACTAAACCCCATGTTTGAGCCACCAGCCAAAGTCCAACCAAGTCGCTTGATTGCATTAATGCTAACCGCTCTTCAGCAGAAAGCAGCTCATTGGGCTTAGTGGGTGCTACAGAACCACTTTTATGGGCGACATTCATCGACATCTAGACACCTTTAGGCGTGGGTTTTTTTCTGGAGGCGCAACCCTATCTTCCCACAAAACACCGTTGCAGGACGACCTATTACCAATAACAAATAAGGCCATAAGTGGCGTTAATCAGTGTGCATGGATGGGAGAGCCCTAGCCGTTTTTACCTACTTCAAACAGAAGCTGTTTGAATCCTGACCGCACTCATAGATACCTCACCCGCCCCTGACAATGGCATCGGTCAATAACGCTCACGCCAGTATCTCTGAAAAACGTTTAGAACTGCATTTAGTGATAGCTCATTTTATAAAGACTTGCCATAATTCTGCCCCTGTATCGACATACAAGTTTTTGACCGCAACGGTCAGGTCCAATTTGCGGCAAAGACTTTTGAAATTGTGTCGGCACATCTCTAAAGCGTTTCACATCTAGCTCGAGGATTTCAAAATGCGTCAATTCGCCATAAGCCTTTCCTGTAGCGCCTTAATTGCACTAACGGCAGGGTGTGCGTCTACAGAAGATCAGGCCATAGAAGCCTTGAACGACACTGGACAAGTGTCTCGTAACTCAAACTACAAAGACATCACCCAATATCCGGGTAATGTCACCTGCGGCAAATACCTCGCTCAAGATTATCAGGGCTTTCCCATTTACAAGGATTTCGTCGTCTTAGATACCGTAGCCAACCTCAGGCCATTAGCTCTAGACGTTAAAATTTACTGCAGCGAGGATCCAGCAGCGGCGCTGGACGCGGCTTTTAACATTAATTATCAAGTTCAAAAGCTTCAGATAGATAGCATTCTCGAAGATTTCCGTACACTAGCAGAGCCGCTTGCAGCTTATTTAAAGAGCAATCGCACCTACCCCTGGACCGAGCAGGGACTCCAAGCTCTGGTCGAACGCACAACAAAGGGTAACGCTCCCTTAAATTTTCCAGAGGACGGTTACATCAGCGCAATACCCACCGACCCTTGGGGTAAAAGTTATGATTACGTCTGTGAGCCCTTCGCCGGAATTCTTGTCCCCTACAAACTTCAGTCCTTCGGCGCTGATGGGGTCGCGGGTGGCACGGAAGCAAATGCAGATATCAAGCACAGCTACCTGCCCTACTTTGACCATATAAACGACCTGTAGTCGTTCTAGGCTTGCCCATGATGATTAAAAAGGAAACACCCTCGGCAGCAAGAGCAAAACAACAGTGCTGTACACCAAGGTAATCGGCAGACCAAACCTCAGATAATCGGCACGCTGATAGCCTCCCAAGTTTTGTACCATCAGGTTTGTCGTATAGCCAAAAGGCGTTAGAAATGAGGCGCTAGCGCCAAAAGCAATGGCCATAACAAAGGGCATGGGGTCGGCACCACTCGACAGCGCTAGGGTCCAAGCCAATGGAAACATTAAAGCCGCAGCCGCATTGTTGGTCATTAACTCGGTGAGCAACACGGTCAGGACATAAACCGCAACCAGCGTCCATAAAGGGTCTAAACCAGCAATGAGTGGCGACACCCAAGCAGCGGCCAAAGCCACAGCACCGGTATCCTGAAGGCCCTGCGCAACCGTTAAAGCTGAAGCAATTATTAGCCACATCTCAAAGGGAAAACGGCGCCGCAAATCAGCGCCGTTTATAACGCCAAGCACCATAAAAATAGCCAATAGAAAGGCGAGCCCCGTTACCAAAGCGAGAATTCCCATGGCGGCTAAAGTGACAATCGCCACCACAGATGCTGTGATAAAAATGCTGACTGATAGCGGCAAACGTGAGGTATCGACTTCAGAATTAACGACCAAAAAATTGCGACCCAAATTCATGCGTTGGGCAAAATCAGGACCCACAGCTAACGCCAAATAATCACCCGGTTGCAGCGTAATACCCCCGAGCTTTCCCGAGAGCTGAGCGCCATCGCGACGCAAACCCACAACCGCCGCATCAAAACGCGCTCTAAAACTGGATTCTTTTATGGTTTGACCCGCCACAGCCGCATTGGGCAACAAAACAACCTCCGTCATATTGTCACCCAACAAACCCTCTTCCGTCGCAAAGAGCTGTAATCCTGGAAAATTCGAAAGAATGCCGATTCGGCTAACGTCTCCCGAAAAAATCAGCCGATCGCCGGCCTCAATGCGCTGTGAGGGCGCAACCGGCGAAAGCATCTCCTCGCCACGCGCAATCTCCACCAAAAACAGGTCATCCAGATCACGCAGCCCATTTTCTAATATGGTTCTGCCCACAAGTTTAGATTCGGGGAGCACCGTCGCCTCAATCAAATGCTCACTGATTTGTAGCTCAGTGTTCTCGTACTGAGGTAATTGGTGACGAAACAGCATCATGAAAATGATTCCGCCAATTGCCGCAGGCAGCGCCACCGGCAAAAATGCAAAAAAAGCGATGCCCTTCCCCGAAGCTTCTTGTAAAAAACTGCTGACGATGAGGTTGGTAGACGTACCGATAAGTGTCAGCGTACCCCCTAAAATAGCCGCATAGGAAAGGGGCAGCAAAAGCTGGCTTGGGGCATGAAGACGGGATCGTTTCAGTACCCCAGCAAGCGTTGCCACGACAGCGGTATTGTTAACAAAAGCCGAAAACACAGCAGTCACTAGCGATATACGTAATATAGACCCCGCTAGAGATGGAGCGACCATGCGACGAGAAACCATCAACAGCCAAGGCAGCCGTTCAAAGCCCACCGAGACAAGCATTAGCAGTACGAGAGTAACCAGCCCCTCATTCGTGGCTTTGGATAACACCGTATCGATATCGACGAGCCCCATCAACAAACAGGCCAACATTGCACTGGCAAAAATCCAAGGAGCAGACCACCGTGTCACCAAAAGAGACGTGACTAGCCAGACGACAACCAGCATTATTAAGCTAATATCCAACAAAACTTTTACGTGTCCGATGGTTTGGGAGGTGTCAGAATACGCATTTACGTCGTTAACTAACAGTGACTGCGTTTAGCACCCAGTAGGCGCCTGTCTGGGACACGTGTACTGTAGCTCCGACTGAGCTGGCATAAAACCTTCACCCATAATTTTTGATCACTATGACACGGAGAATAACCCCATGATTGGATACGTCACCCTAGGAGTCAGCGACCTGGAAGCTGCCAAGAGTTTTTATCAGCAGTTATTGGGCGAAATGGGGGCCTCTACCCTGCTCGAAATGGATCGAATTGCCTTTTTTGGCAAAGATATGGCTAACCCGATGCTCGCTGTCTGCATTCCCTACAACGAGAGTGATGCGCACTCCGGCAACGGCAACATGGTGGCCTTTAACCCGGGCAGTAAAGAAGCCTGTGACGCGCTCTATCAAAAAGCACTGGCTCTAGGTGCAAGTTGTGACGGAGAGCCCGGACAACGTATACCCGATATGTTTTATGGCGCCTACGTTCGTGATCTCGATGGCAACAAGCTGTGCTTTTTCCAATTTGGCTAAAGCCAATGACGACTTAATGCAGCCTTCATCGAACATGTAGAAGCCGTGATGGACAACACAAACTCCCCTATCTCTGATAGTTAGGACATATTAATGCGCAGCTTGTTAACCCTATTGTTGCTAATGTACGCCACGTGGGGGCACACCCACAGTAACAATGACGTTATCACTATGTATAACGGCGATCGTATCACCGGCGAAATCAAGGGATTGGCAAATGGAGACTTAAAAATAAACCCTCCTTATGCTCCGGTAATTTCTTTAGATTTGCAGAACATTGCCTCTATTGAGTCCAATTACAATTATGAAATTCTCACGGAAAACAATGAAAGGCTGTACGGCAATATTTCGAGTACTGACAAGACTGGCGAGTTGCAATTCACCAGCATCGACAGCGCCAAGGTAATCCCGCTGTTAGAAATTACTGAAATTAGACCGATTGAAGAAAGTTTTGCTGAGCGGCTGCAGTACACCATAGGCGCGAACTTTAACCTTGAACCCGATATACAAACCTACAAAGTCGAAGGCACGGTAAGTTATGCATCCTTAAGGGGTCAAACCTCCGCGCGAGCTAATATCTTGCAATCTAATTATCGCTCTCTAAATGAGCAAGGTGATTATGAAGACGACTATACACAGACACAGGGATTATTCAGATTAGAAAACGAACGCTGGTCAAAGTTTAGCAATAATTGGTACCGAAGCTTCTCGGGACAATACGACTACAACGATCAACTCAATAACTTTGGCCGAGTGTCCTTGGGTTCAGGTTTTGGTCGATATTTTATCGATAATGCCGGGATGCGACTGAGCACACTGATTGGACTTCAGGGTATCGCAGAACGGAGTAAAGTAGAGAATGAGGCCGACGCAGAACCTGACATTCTTCAGTTCAGCTTTTGCTCTGGCGACCTCTTTGATGAAAGCTGTTCTGACGATATTTCCTTTATTAAGCAAACGGATTTCTCTGCCGAGGGTTTCCTGACCAGTTCTTTTGTCATGTACAGCCTGACCGACGTGGATCTCGATATCAATATAACGGGAAGTCTTTATCCCTCTTTGACCGAGGGAGACCGCCTGCGCGCGCATTTAGAAGCCGCCGTGAAGTGGGAGGTTATTAGTGATCTGAATATAAAGCTCAGCTTGAATTCTGACTACGATTCCGGAAAGGAAGATTCTGGCGAGTTAGAATCATTTCGCAAGAAAACCTTGGACTACAGTATTTTACTGGGTCTCGAATGGGCTCCCTAGGTAGAAGCTGAAGCATTTTCGGTCTCGTGATGAAAGTGGTGTAAGTCGCGCTGAGGAAAAGGAATGGTAATTCCCGCTCGATCAAAGGCGAGTTTGACTTCTCGATGCAGCGTCCAATACGTCGGCCAATAGTCCTCAGTCTTCACCCAGGGTCGCACGACAAAATCAATAGAACTTTCCCCATGTCGGTGCAGACGAATCACTGCTTCGGGCTCGGGAAGCACTGCAGGTATCTGCGCCAAAACTTCAGCCAAGACTTGCTCTGCAAGCTCGATGCTATCGGTATAGCTGATACAAAACTCGGTATCCACGCGACGCATATTTTGACTGGTGTAGTTGCGAATCACGTCACCCCATATTTTACTATTGGGCACGATCAAACTTTTGTTGTCGGTAGTAGTAATAGTTGTCGATACCAAATTCATTCGCCGCACAGTACCCTCGACTCCGGCTACGGCAATAAAATCTCCAACATCAAACGGTCGGTAAGCCAAAATCATCCCCCCCGCCGCAAAGTTACTTAGGGTCTCCTGCAGGGCAAAACCCAGGATAAAGCCAGCAACCCCCAGACCTGCCAACATGGGTGCCAAAGAAATACCCACCTGAGATAACGCAATAAGAAAACCTGCGGCCATCACACTACCGCCGATCATTGAGACTGTGACATCTCTCAAAAGCTGAGACATACCGCTGGGCCGAGCGTCCAAGGTGCGCTGGGCAAATCCTCGCGCTCCTCGACTGATGACTCGAGCAAGAAACACAATACCCAAGAATACCAGGATGCGGAGCACTGCATCGGGGCCCTCAGCGGTAAACCAGCGAATAATCTTGTGATAAATATCGTCAACAACAACGTTGAATACATCGATATCCACCATTTCCAAGGAAATTGCGGTTTGCTCTTCAATAATGGCACGCTTGAGTCGAGTGGTATCGAGGCCCACGCGCTGCATTTGAGCTCCAATACGCCCCAGTCGGTCTACATCCAAAGCAAGGAGCTGCTCCGCTCGCAGCAATGCTTCTTGTAAAGTTGCATCAGACGAGGCGAGTTTTAGTCGAGATTGCAGGGCTTTACGCTGCGCTTTTAACAGCTGCAAAGATCCTAGTCGCTCATCTGCATAATTTAGCAAGCTTCGATTGGCGAGTTTTTCCAAAGTACCGGCAGGAAAATTTAACGCTGCACGGATGTCCACAACACCAATCATATGCTCTAAATAACGAATTCGCTGCTCGTTCATGCTGTCGATTTGGGCGAGTAGCAGCGCTCTATCAGAGCCACTGAGCGTCTCTAGCTCTTCATATTTATCTGCAATTCGAGACTCGAGAAGCTCAAATCGGCGCACAAAACCCTCATCGAGCTGTTGATTACGCAACGCTAATCTTGCCGCGAGCTCACCACGATCAGCTGCTCCTGTATCTAGTTTTAAAACACGTGCTGCGATTTTGCTGAACTGCTCCAGCACATGAAGAGATTCTTCGTCCAAGTAAAAGCGCAGCGCATCCTCTACCTCCCCGCTAACATCCCCAGCCTCTTCCTCTGTCTGTCGAATAGCATAGAAGCGCTGTTCAAGAAGATTAAGCTCATCTGCGACGGTTGGACCTTGGTCTGCTTTGGGATCCAAGGCTTTTTCCTGACTCCAAATGAGGCCCGAGGCCATCAGCAAAGCCAGTGAAGCAATCCACGTGCAAGCTTTAATTTTTGAAGGAATCATTGCTTTCATGAACTGCCACCTCGGTTGAGACGCCTTTGTGCGACATCGTCTGCCAGTCGGACCAGAATATTTTCAGTAGCCGTCCAATCAATACAGGGATCGGTAATGCTTTTTCCGTAAGTGAGTTGACCCCCTTCAACAACGTTTTGGCGACCCTCTTCTAAAAAACTTTCAATCATCACTCCGATAATCGCATCATTCCCACCAGCAACCTGCTGACCAATATTGGCGAGCACCTCTAACTGTCGTTTTGGCTGCTTACGGCTGTTGGCGTGACTCGCATCGATCATCAGCCGATCGGACAAACCCGCCTGACTTAGCAGCGCCCGCGCATCATCAACGGCAAACATGTCATAGTTTGGTTTATGTCCACCTCGCAGAATTACATGACAATCTTCATTACCTAATGTTTCGAAGATTGCAGACTGTCCTTCCTTGGTAACGGAGAGGAAGTGGTGGGGTTGACGGGCAGCGCCAATCGCATCCACCGCCATTTGCACATCGCCATCCGTGCCGTTTTTAAACCCAACAGGACATGACAGCCCCGAGGCCAGTTCCCGATGGGTTTGACTCTCAGTTGTTCTTGCACCTATGGCCCCCCAACTCACCAAATCGGCTAAATATTGTGGGGATATAAGGTCGAGATATTCAGTGCCCGTGGGCAACCCCAGTTTGTTGAGGTCCATGAGTAATTGGCGAGCCAAGCGAAGACCCCTGTTGATCTGAAAGGAACCGTCTAAATCTGGGTCATTAATGAGACCCTTCCAGCCCACTGTGGTTCTCGGCTTTTCGAAATAGACCCGCATAACCACTAGCAAACGGTCACTCAACTTTTCAGCAAGGGGCTGTAGGCGCCGACCATACTCAATAGCAGCGTCGACATCGTGAATGCTGCAAGGACCCACAACCACCACAAGCCGGTCGTCCTCACCTGTCAACACGTTGTGTATCGCTACTCGGGCCTGAGTGACATGAGCAGCAACGGTTTCATCAAGAGGTATCTGACTCAACAAGTCACTGGGCGCAGCCAACTCTTTGAGGGACGAAATTCGAGTGTCATCGGTAATTGAAGGCATCACATTTATAAACTCATGATTGGGCGTCGGAGATAGAACTCACAGAGCTCTCAGCGAGAAGCCCGTCAATCATATCTCCCACTGCGTTAGATTGAACACAATGCGCGGCATACCATGTATGCAAACAACGAATCCTGTCGGACCCCTGAATGCCACCAATACCGCGACTGGTGAAGGCTTCTATCATACCAGAGGACTCCAAGAGTTCTCGTTCCGTAAGCGTCATAGTTGCCGCACGGACTGCCCGATGTTTTTCATGATCAATGCACATCTGAGCACGTAATTCAGCCGAATCGTTAACCACCTGCTGCAACTTGGCAATACAGCCAGCAGCTTCTAGTCGATCAATGGCCAGGCATAGCGCCGGATCGATCAACCAAAATACGGTTGGAAATGGCTTACCATCAACCACAGGAGCTACCTGAATGACGCGAGGGCGGCCTTGAGTATCCCAGGCCACAATATCTCGCAGACCCCGTGGCTCGCGGTCTAAACATTGCCTGATATAGGGACGCCAACGCGATAATTCGCTTTCGTTCACTGCTCTGGATTTTTTAGGATCAAACATACACCTCATATTAACACCGGTTAAAAACCAGAAGACCATAAAGGTTTGACGCGGCTCGTCGGCGCGAGTAGTCTGCGCGGCGTTAGGTGCCTACCGGTCATAGCGGTCTGGGTAGGTTAAAAGGGAAACTGGTGCTCGGTGTCAAACCGCAAAACCAGTGCTGCCCCCGCAACGGTAGGGAACTTTGTTCCGAGCCCGATACCTGCCTGACGTAACGTAAACCACAGAGCGGAGGGCTCTGCAGGGTGCGACTCCCCAATTGGCTGGAGCCCACACCTGTGCTGTTTGTGACAGCGCCTCCGCCCTAAACAGGAGCTGCGCCATGTCTCGCACAACACTGCACCGACCCATGATTCTATCTCTGCTTACGGGCGCACCACTGTTAGCGATGGGTGCCGAGGTAACAGATGGAGAGGCGCTGGAAGAAACCGTTGTCGTCGCGTCCCGCGTGCCCACCCCCCTAAATCGAATCGGCGTGTCGGTATCGATTACCGACCGTGAGACCCTAGAGATCTTAGGCTATAGCGACGTCGCAGACTTTCTTGATCTGCAGCCCGGCATTTCGGTGACCCGAGATGGCGGCCCCGGAAAATCGGCCGCTGTGCGCATTCGTGGCGAGGAAGGATTCAGAACACGAGTTGTCCTAGACGGCATTGATATTGCTGACCCCTCTTCACCGCAAATCAGCCCACGAATTGAACACCTTTTATCTGAGGGACTGCAGCGAATCGAAGTCCTCAGAGGGCCTCAAGGACTCGCTTATGGCGCCGATGCCGGCGGTGTCATTGCCATAACTACCCGTCAACCGGAACAGGGGCTCGCTGCGAGTTTCACCTTAGAAGGCGGTCAAAATGGCTATTCCGAATTAGGCGGATTTGTCGCCGGGGGTACTGAAAAATTTCGCGGCGCCCTGTCAATCACCGATTTAAGCACCGATGGCTTCAACGCCAGAACCTCTGACAATTCGGAGTCAGACGACGACGGGTACAGCAACACTACGATTCATGGGACGGCCACATTAGCGCTCACTGAAGCACTCACCCTTACCGGAAGTGTGCACGATATTACTGGGGATAATGATTACGACGGCTGCTTCGACACCATGACTTTTGCTCAGATTAATGCCTGCACCGATACTTTCGACCAATCCGCCGTTCGTATCTCAGCAAGATTTCAGAATACCCTCATCGATTCATCGCTAAGCTACGAAAAATCTGAGCTCGAAAGAGCGTTTTTCAGCGATTCACTTGCTTCATTTGCCACTGAGGGTGCGCAGGAGGAAATTTCTTGGATTGGTTCATTCTCGCAACTTTCGGGGCAACGCGTTACCCTTGGGCTGGATGCCGCCGAGCAATCCCTGAACGACGGTGGCGATGACCGCAGTCGAGACAATTTAGGCATTTGGGGCGAGTATGACTTTGACTTTTTGGCCGGGGCGCTCACTGTGGGCGCCAGATTGGATGACAATGATGATTTTGGAAAACATACTTCCTGGCGAGTCAGCTTACAGCAACAGCTTGCCGGAACCGATTACCCACTGATCGTCAGGGGTGCTGTTGGCACCGGTTTCCGTGCACCTAGTCTGTATGAAATTGCTTACAATGCTGGGCCATTCAGCTATGCCCCGGCAGCCACTACAGCACTCTCTGAAGAACAAAGCCAAGGATGGGAGATAGGTTTGAGCTGGGGCCAACCCAACCAGCGACTGGAAGTGACCTGGTTTGACCAAGAAATAGACAATGAAATCTACTTCGACCTCGCCAGTTATTCAGGCTACCTGCAGGGTACGGGCACCACGTCGTCACGTGGCTTAGAATTTGCTGGTGAAACCACTTTTCTTTCAAACTGGCGCCTTATGGCAAATCTCACTTGGAACGAGACGGAATCTAATGATGGTCAGCAACGGCCCTATCGTCCCGAATGGACCGGGGCGACCAGCTTACTCTGGCAAGACCGTGCGATAACCGCCGCTTTGACAGCGCGATTTACATGGGACTCGGTCGATACTGTAGGAGCGTCTATGGCCGATACAGAACGCCTTGACGCCAGCATAGCCGTCAGTGTTACGCAATCCCTACGCCTGACCGCGCGAATCGAAAACATGACCGATAGCCAAGATCCACAGATCCGGGATTACAATCAAATTCCTAGGGCCGCCTACCTTGGCGTTCGCTATAGCATCTAAGGGACTGAAACATGGACAGCAATCACAAAGACGCGCGCCACAATCGCGCCATGGAAAAACAAAAAGCTGCTGTCGATGCCGGCGTGGCAGCGGCCACCACCGACAGAGGTGTTGCCGTACTTTTAACCGGCGATGGCAAAGGCAAAACCAGCTCAGCCTTTGGCATGGTAGTGAGGGCCCTAGGCTATGGACAAAAGGTTGGGGTCATACAGTTTATAAAAGGCGTGCAGCTGTCAGGAGAGGAGCACTACCTTCGCGATCACTGTCCCGAAGTAGAGTTCTA